>CAZMTB010000210.1:0-12996 GCA_964569095.1 uncultured Aquificales bacterium | reverse complement strand
AGGGTGTGGATAGACAGGTTTGAAGAGATGAACCCCTCCATGGTGGTGTGGCCCATGGACCGTCGCGTGGAGAGATTGGTGTTACCCTCTGGTGGTTACGACCCCCACACTTGGCTCTCCACCAATAATATTAGGGTGATGGCCTTCAACACCTTCAAGGCCCTCGGCGAGGTGGATCCTGCCCACCAGGATGAGTTTGAAAAGGGGTACCAGCGGGTTTTGAGAAGAATAGGCATGGTGGAGGAGAGGCTTGGGGCTATGCTCGAAGGATGCAGAGGCAAGGCCTTTGTGGCCATGCATCCCGCTTGGGGATACTTCGCCCACCAGTTTGGAATGGAGCAGTTGGCGGTGGAGAGGGAGGGGCGCAGGCCCACAACCTCGGAGCTTCTCTCCCTTGTGGAGAGGGCCAAGCGCTTGGGAGTGAAGGTGGTGCTAGTGGAGCCGCAGTTCTCCTCCCGGCCTGCCAGGGTGGTGGCGCGAGAGATAGGTGCGCAGGTGGTGGTTGCGGATCCCTTGGATCCAAGGTGGGACAGGGTCATGCTCAGGTTGGGAGAGATAATGGAGGGGACCTGCAAGTGAAGGCCGTAGAGGTAGAGGACCTGTGGTTCTCCTACGGGGACGAGCCCGTCTTTCAGGGGGCCTCCCTCACCATTGAGGAGGGAGACTTCGCGGCCATCATCGGTCCTAACGGGGGGGGCAAGACCACCCTGATGCGCGTATGCCTGGGGTTGTTGAGGCCTCAGAGGGGGATGGTGAAGGTGCTTGGCAGTCCTCCAGAGGAGTCTCGGAGGATGGTGGGATACGTTCCTCAAGATATCCACGTCTCTCTCTCTTTTCCTATCTCGGTGCTGGATGTTGTGATGATGGGGCTCATCTCATTGAAACGCCTTGGGGAGAGGTTTTCGGCCCAAGACAGGGAGAGGGCCCTCGAGATGCTGGAGGCCATGGGAATAGCCTCCTTGGCCAATCGCCCGGTGGGTGCCCTCTCGGGGGGACAGAGGCAGAGGGTGTTCGTGGCAAGGGCCCTTGTGGCGAAGCCAAGGTTGCTCTTTCTCGACGAACCCACCGCCGCCATGGATCCAATGTTCCAGGATGACCTCTTCGCCTTTCTCGATAGGTTGAACGCCACCGAGGGGACTACGGTGGTGGTGATCACCCACGACATTGGGGCCATCTCCACCCATGTGCGCTCCGTGGTGTGCGTTGGCGGTGGAAAGCTCTTCTTCCACGAGAGCGGGGCGATCACTCCCGATATGCTTGATGCTGCATACCAGTGCCCCGTGGATCTCATCGCCCACGGTGTTCCCCACAGGCTCTTCAAGGAGCATTGAGGTATGGAACTATCCTTTGGTGCATTTCTTCACGTCGGGTTTCTTCGCAACGCCCTGATGGCAGGGATTCTGGTAGGGGCCCTTTGCGGGATCGTGGGGACCCTGGTTGTGGTGAATCGCCTTCTCTTCCTCTCTGGAAGCATAGCCCATGCCTCTTACGGTGGGGTAGGGATAGCCCTCTTTCTGGGTTTCTCGCCGGTGCTCGGGGCGGGTATGTTTGCTGTCTTTTCCGCAGTGGTGATGGGAGTGCTCTCTCTCCGCTCCAGGGAACGCGTGGATGTGGCAATAGGGGTTATCTGGGCGGCGGGTATGTCTGTGGGCATAATATTCAGCACCTTGGCGCCGGGTTACAAGGGTGGCTTGATGGGCTATCTCTTCGGCAGCATACTGGCGGTTCCCTCTGGAGATCTGGTTATGATGCTGGTGCTTCTGGTTGTTGTGCTCCTGCTGCTCTTCTTCTTCTACAAGGAGGTGCTCGCCTTCTCCTTCGACCGGGAGCACGCCGAGGTGGTGGGTGTTCCTGTTACCACCTTCTACCTCCTTATCCTGGTGGTTGTGGCCCTGGTGGTGATGCTGAGCATCAGGGTTGTGGGATTGATTCTGGTGATCGCCCTGCTCTCTATTCCCCCTGCCATTGCAGAGAGGTTCTCTTGCCACTTCTCTTTGGTGATGCTCGTTGCGGCCCTTTTAGGGATGGCCTTCTGCCTGGTTGGGCTGGTTGCCTCGTGGGTTCTTAACGTGCACGCCGGCGCGGCAATTGTGCTGGTGGCAACGGTTTCGTACGGGATTTCCCTGCTTCTTACGGAGAGAGCGGGGGCCTGATGGGGCTTCTGGGTAGCACCGTTCAGCTCAGGATAGATAGCCTCGTCTACCAGGGGGATGGTCTGGGTAGGTATCAGGGGAAGGCGGTCTTTGTTCCCTTCTCTGCCCCTGGCGACCTGTTGCTTTGCAAGGTGATAGAGGAGAAGAGGCGGTTTGCCCGTGGGAGAATAGAGCGTGTGGTTGTTCCCTCCTCCTGCAGGGTGTCTCCCCGGTGCTCCCTCTTTGGGTCGTGCGGGGGATGCCAGTGGCAGCATCTGGATTACGGAAGCCAGGTTGAGGCCAAGGGAGAGATATTCTCCTCCATTCTCCAGAGGTACGCGTCTGTGCCCCCTGAGGTGGTTGGAGAGGCGGTGCCTTCCCCGGAGCTCTGGGGATACCGTTACAGGTGTCGGCTGAGGAGTCAGGGGGGTGCCAAAGGTGGACGCCTCGGTTTTCTCGGCAGGCGTAGCCACCAGGTGGTTGACGTAGAACGGTGCCCCGTTCTCGCCGAAGAGTTAAACCGATTGCTGGAGGTGGTTAGGAGCAGGTTGAGAGGGGTCTTCTACCTCCTCTCCGATCTCCTTCTGGAGGCGGGCGACCGGGGTGCTCCACGGGTGCTGCTCAAGGGGAGTTCACTCTCGTCTAAGGGAGAGGGGAGGAGGTTGTGGGAGGATGCCACTGCCAAAATGGTGGAGCTGGCGCAGGCCGAGGGCTTCTCTCTCTTTCTCTCGCGAGGGAGCGGAATGGAGCCCCTTCATTTGGAGGGAGGTGTGGATGTGAATCCCCTTGGAGACTCCGACCTTCTCCTCGAACTTCCGCCCTTTGGCTTCTTCCAGGGCAACCTTTCGCAGAACAGGCGGCTGAATCGCCTGATTCTTCAACTGGTGGACACTTGGCTCGAGACTCCCTCTACCGCCAGGGTTCTGGACCTCTTTTGCGGAATGGGAAACCTCTCGGTGCCCTTGGCTACCGTTTGCGGGGAGGTGATTGGCGTGGAGGCTTCTCCCTCTGCGGTGGAGGCGGCCTGGCGAAACGCCCGTAGGAACGGCTTGACCAACCTGAGGTTCTTGAGGGAGAGCTGCGAGAACTTCTTGAGATTTGCTGAGCCCGGTGAGTTCCAACTGGTGGTGCTCGATCCCCCTCGCACCGGGGCCAAGAGGGAGATTCCCCTTCTGGCAGAGCTAAGACCAAGGGTGGTTATTTACGTCTCTTGTGATCCCATGACCCTGGCCCGGGACCTGAGGGAACTGGTGGCGGTGGGTTACGAGGTGGTCTCTTCGGTTCCCTTAGACATGTTTCCCCATACCTTTCACATCGAGAGCGTCACCGTGCTAACCTTGGAGGCTTAAACGTCCTTCCTTTCGAGCAGGGCTGCCGCTACCAGAAGGAAGGCACCGGAAAAGAGAAGGGAGTAGACGAGAAGTGCCAGCTTGTATCCCAGGGGTGCAGTGGCGAACCTGAAGGGTTGGTAGAGGGTAAAGGAGGGCAGAATCCTCTCGATTAGGAGGGTGAGCCTGGTTGCTACGGGGTTGTTGCCCTGTCTCACTATGGTGGCGGCCTGGTGACTAAGTTGACACACCACGTAGAAGGAGAGGGTTGCCAGCAGGGCGGTGACCTGTCCAGTGAAGAGGACCGAGGATAGCACTGCAAACGACAACACCACCGTGAACTTGAGGAATACCGCAACGGGTAGCCACTCCATTCCCGGGTATCCCCTACCGTAGAGGAGCACCAGCAGGCCGTACAAGACCCCGAATCCCACCACGAGGAAGGGGGCCAGCAGCAGGAGGAATCCCAGAAACCTACCCACCAGGTATCTTGGACGGGAGATGGGGCGGGATAGTATGAGGTGCAACATGCCCTCCTCTCTCTCCTTGTAGAGGAAGGTGATGGCGAAGAAGAGGGTGAGGGCCAATGATAGCAAGGTGGTGCACGATGTGCCCAGGTCTGTGACCACCTTTACGGGATCTGCAAGGGAGAGCATGCCTATGTACTCGCTTACGAGGAAAGCGAATAGTAGAAGGGCCAATAGCCCTGTGAAGAACCTCTCTTTCACCCCTTGGGCAAAGGTGAACCTAGCAAGTGAGACTATCTCAGTCATCCTCTGACCTCCTGACCACCGCGAGGAAGGCCTCTTCAAGGCTGGTCTTGCCGGCGGTTCTGAGCAGCTCCTCGATGGTCCCGGTAAACAGCAGCCTGCCCCTGTGGAGTATTCCTACCCTGTGGCAGAGGGAGCCTATGTCTGCAAGGATGTGTGAATTGAGGAAGATGGTGCCGCCCTGTCGGTTAAACTCCAACAGTAGCTCCTTCACGTCGTGTCTTCCTATGGGATCGAGCCCAGAGAGGGGTTCGTCCAGTATCAAGAAGCGGGGCTTGTGGACCAAGGTGGAGGCCAATCCCACCCTTTGCAGCATGCCTTTCGATAGCTTTCCCATCTCACGGGTCCAGGCGGACTGCTCTAAACCCACCATGGCGAGCACCTCTCTCCAGTGGTAGGATTCTGAGGAGCCCTTTCCCACCTCGCCCATGAACCTGATGAACCTTGCCGGAGATACCTTATGGGGAGGGCGAAAGTGTTCTGGAAGGTATCCCACCCCTTCCCTGGCCTTTGGGTCTGTTGGGGGTAGTCCGTTCAGCAGTGCCTCCCCAGCGTTGGGTAGGGTGAGGCCAAGGGATATCTTCACCAGGGTGCTCTTTCCAGCGCCATTGGGGCCCAGCAGGCCAAATATCTCCCCCTCCCTAACGGAGAGGGTGACCCCTTTGAGGGCCTCTTTCTTTTCTCGCCATCCCCTCTTGAAGTGCTTTTCTACTGCCTTCAGAGCGAGAGGAAGCCCTTTTTCTTTACCAACCATGCCGTTGGGGTATATATCCACTTATGAAAGGGTGACAAGCATGGGATTTGGAAAACGGTTATTCGTTGTGGACATAGGCCGAAGGGTGATGGTGACCACCCACCTGAGGTTGAGAGGGGGAATGGTGGAGCTTTCTCCCGTGAAGCCCCACGATATGGAAGAGGGAGTGCCTCGGCAGTTGCCGGTTAAGCCCCAGAAAGGTGAGATGGTTCTGATCTCTTTGAGAGACGAGTTTTTCGAGTTCTTCCGGTTCGAGTTGCCTCCTGCTGGACCCAAAGAGCTGAAACCCCTGGTTGATCACAGGTGTAGGCAACAGGCCACTCCCGGTTCTCTGGTTGGGGCCAAGCTGGCTGGGGTTGTCAAGGATACCAGGGGATTGCCAAAAGAGAGGCTGATTGTGTGCAGATTGCCCAGAGAGAGGATCTCTGGCTTGGTCTCTTCTCTCGACCTCTACAAGAACAGGTTTCTCGGAATAGTGCCCAGATCGGAGCTGATAATCTCCTCCCTGAATGGAATGGGGGTAGAGATTCCCGGCGTGGAGGAGGCCTTCTGTACCATTGGCATCTTGAGAACCATGCTGGCCCTCTTCTTCTTCCAAGGAAGAGAGTTTCTCTTTGCGCGTCACATTGCCCTCCAGGAGGGCACCTCTTCGGAGGAGATTGCCCAGAGGGTGGTGATGGAGTTTGTGCAGACCAACCTGTACATGAACCAGCGCTACCGCCTCGAGTGTAGCAAGGTGTTCGTGGGGGCTGGAGAGCTGGAGAAGACCTCCCTTCTCCAGACTGTCTCCGAGGGGACGGGAAAAGAGGTTGTGGGATTATGCTCTTTGGCCGAGAGCCACTTCTCCCGGTTCCCGACTGCAGGAGAGTTTCTTCTTGGGGGAGCTGCCTGGTTACTACGCGAAAAGCCCCACGAGAGGCTTCTCATTCTGCCTCCTGAGGTTAAACAGTTCTACAGATCGCAGAGGGTGTCCACTGTGGCCCTGACGATGACGGGGGTTTTGCTCGTGGGATCTGTGTTGGGTGGATTGGGGATGAGCACGAGACTCCACCAGTTGAGAAAGAGAGAGTGGAGACTGCGCAATAGGGTGCTCGAGGAGAGGGGGAAGGTGAAGGCCATGAGAAAGGAATTCCCCTCCCTGGAGCAGTGGAAGGATTTGAGAAAACTGGGGGATGTTAACCCAGGTTCCCCTCCCATCCAGCAGGTGTTGGCGGTGCTCTCCAGCGCGTCGATACCGGAGGTTGTGTTGGATTCTTGCCAGGTTAGCAAGGAGAAGGATGGGAGGTTGGATGTGATGATAGAGGGAGAGGTTGTTAGCGGGGTCTCCTATCTGGATGCCTTGAAGAGAGGGCAGGAGTTTTCAGAGAACTTGAAGCGGGAGTTTGGAAAGGCGTGGCCCGCCTTTTCGGTGAAGGAGTTTCGTGTTGAACCCCAGAAAGCGAGGGATAGAGAGAAAGAGGAGTCTAAGGATCCCTCCAAGGTCTATCGCATGAGTCTCCACGCGGAATTTCTTCTTGGGGAGGGTGAGTGAGTGCGTAAATTGAGGTTTAATAGTGATAACCGGGGCCTCGGCGTGAGCAAGTGGAAGGTCTTCTTTTTGCCAGGGGTTTTTCTGGTGGTCTCGGTGATGGTTCTGGGTTTGTGGGTGTGGCCAGCGAAGAAGGAGGTGGCCAGGGTGAAGGAGGAGATCTCGAACCATCGTTCCGAGATGTCCCAGTTGAAGAAAGAGATAGGGAAAATCAGGGCATTGAAGGGGTTTGCCTCTGCCCATGGTGACAATCCCTTGGGTTACCTGGAGGGGAGTTGTTTTGCGGTAACCTCTGAAGAGGAGATCGTTCCTCTCCTGCTCGATTACCTTCCGGGACTGGGGGAGGGGTTTTACCTCTTCTCGTGGGCCCCTTTCCACGATGAGCCTAAGAAGGTGGGCACCTTGGGGGGAGATGCTGGTGTGGATGTGTACAAAGTGCCTGTCCGTTTTGGTTTCAAGGCCTACGTAGTGGAGGCCATGGGATTCATCTCTTCTCTAAAGAGGAGAAGGGGAATATGGGTGGATGGGATAGAAGTGAAGAGAGAGCAGAGCGGGTTCCCCGCCTACACGGTTAGGGGTGGTACCTGTTTTGTGGTGGGGCGAGTTAAATGAGACGGTCTTTTTTGTTGCTTGTTGTGTTGATGGTTCCCGTGCTGGGTAGAGCTGAGGTGGTAAATATCGACGGGGTCTATTATCCAAGAGATCCCTTCCTGACCCATCAAGAACAGGTGAAGATATTTGAAGAGATAAAGAAGGAGTGGCTGGAGTTTCACAGAAAACTTCAACCTAAAGAGCCAGGGATTGAGAGCAAGAAAGAGGTGGTTCGAGTTGAGCCAGAGCCCAAAGTTGAGGAAGAGAGACCAGAATTTCCCGGTATTTCTGTGGATGCCGTTCTCTCTTCTGTTGACATAAACGGCCGGCTTACAAAGTGGGTCTTAGTGGATGGAAAGCTCTTGCAAGAAGGAGATGATTTTAATAACATCACCATTGAGAAGATAGGAGATGATTGGGTAGTTGTAAGATGGATGGGTCAGAATAAGAGGATAGGAGTTGGAGAGAATAATGGTGATGTTGGAGAAGTTGAGAGTAAGAAGGAAACATTTAGAGACAAAGAGCATGACAATAAGGGCAACCTGGAGGAAGAGAATTGATAGAGAGTATCTTCCCAAAATAAGAAAAGCCTTCATCTTGCTATTGGCGTTCTTTTCCCTTGTGATGGTCTCTTGTAGCCACGAACCCTCGGTGCCTCATTCCAACTTCCAGAACATGCCCTTGGCAGAGCTTCATCCCGAGAGGGAACCAAAGCCCGTCTCGCCGGTTGAGATGCCTCCGGAGGCGGCGCCTACGGTTATGAAGATCCCGAAAGAGGAGAAGCTCTACAACATCAACGTGGTGAACGCTCTGCTGAGAGACGTGTTGCGGCTCATAGTGGAGGAGGCAGGGCTTAACCTGGTGATGGAGAAGGGAGTGAACCAGGAGGCTTCCGTTAGCTTGAAACTCACGGATAGCGACCTGAAGGAGACCTTGAACTACCTGCTGAAACCCTTGGGATACACTTACACCATAAAAGGCAACACCTTGGTGGTGTCTTCCACCGTGACCAAGGTCTTTCACTTCAATTACTTGGTGGGTTCCAGGACTGCCAGCGAAGAGTCTGGAGGAGACGTGCTGGGGGGTATCTCAGATTCAGGAGGAGAGGGGGGAGGAGGTGGTGGGTCCACCGAGATGAAAGGTAAGTTCGAGGTGAAGGGCGAGGACAAAGAGGACGAGATGGACGTGTGGAAGCAGGTTGAAGATGGCATCGCCCACCTCAAGTCTCCCGAAGGCAACGTGGTGATCAACAGGTTGTCGGGCACCATCATGGTTACCGACAAGGTGGAGAACGTGGAGCTCATCGAGAAGTTCCTGAACACTGTGAAGAGCTCCTTAGAGAAGCAGATCCTGATTGAGGCCAAGATCCTCGAGGTCACCCTCTCTTCGGGAAGTGCCATGGGAATAGACTGGAGCCACGTGTTTGACGGGAGGCACCTGTTTGGAAAGATGATGTCTAACAGCCAGGTGACCTTGGGTCAGGCCCTTGCCCCGGCCTTGGAGTCGGGCTTGAAGGTGATGGTCACCAGTGACTCCTTTGATGCCCTTCTCACCGCCTTGGCGACTCAGGGCAATATCAAGGTTCTCTCCAGTCCCAGGGTCTCCATAATGAACGGTCAGAATGCCCTGATCAGCGTTGGAGACGAGATTCCCTACATAGACATATCGGATGTGGAGAGGGACACCGATACAGACACGGTCACCATCGACTACGAGGTGAAGAGGGTGCACATAGGGGTGCTCATGGGAGTTACCCCCTTCATCAACCGGCAGAACCAGATAGTTATGCGGATAGTGCCTATTATCACCCACCTTCTTGGGGAGAAGGACCTTCAGCTTCCCAATGGAGGAACCTTCCCCAATCCCGTGATCGACGTCCGCCAGATGAGCACCGTGGTGAAGGTGAACAACGGGGAGACCCTCGTTCTGGGGGGGTTGATCACCGAGAAGGGCAGCGTGAGAGAGGAGAAGGTGCCCTTTGTGGGTGATGTGCCCGCTGCAGGCAAGCTGTTCACCAAACACTTCGATGCCAAGAAACGCACAGAGCTGGTGATTCTGCTAACCCCGCACATCTTGTGAGGTCATGCCCCTCTACTCCTACACCGCAATAACCCCCGACGGTAGAAGACGGCGGGGTTCCGACTACGCAGTTGACATTGCCGATCTGGAGGCCAGGCTTGCCCGTGAGGGGTTGATGCTACTCAGAGCAAGCAGAAGCCGCTGGAAGGAGCTCTCTGCCCGAATAAAGAGGCGTGACATCATCACCTTTACCCACGATCTCTCCCGGGCCTTGGATGCAGGGGTTCCCCTGGCAGCCGCCCTCGAGACCTTGGAGGAGGGCTGGGGTGGCAAACAGTTCACCATGATCTTGAGGGATCTTAGACGACGGATAGAGGCGGGAGACTCTTTCGCCCACGCCCTTTCGGCACATCCAAAGATATTCTCAAACTACATGATTGGAGCGGTGAAGGCGGGGGAGACCAGTGGAAACCTTCCCTACGTTCTCATGAACATCTCCCAGACCCTGGAGCGCATAGACGAGCTGGAGAGTAAGGTTAAGCATGCCCTGATCTACCCCTCTTTCGTTATGATTGCCCTCTTCATAGTGATAGGCATCTACCTCTTCTTCGTGGTTCCCAGATTCGTGGAGGCATTGAAGAGCGCGGAGTTTCCCATTCCCTCCTACATGCAGTTCGCCTACGACCTCTCCTTGGCCTTGAGGGCGAGGTGGTACGTCTTTCCTGCCTCCCTGGCTGGGCTTGTGGTCCTGGTGATTCTGGTGAAGAAGAATCCCAAGGCCAAGCTGTTGAAAGACCGGTTGGTGCTTAGACTTCCCCTTCTGAGAAGGATTACAGTGCGGTACTACTTTGCCAGGTTTGCCTCTTTCATGGGGCTCTTGCTCAACTCGGGCCTCGACATGATACGTTCCCTCTCTGTGATGCAGGAGGTGGTGGGAAACTCTGAGATTGCCCAGAGAATCTCCAAGGTACAGTACTACGTGGAATCTGGGGAGACCCTTTCAACGGCCATGACGGAGGTTGGTTTCGATCCGCTCACCCTGCGGATGATAAAGACCGGCGAGATGACGGGAAACCTGGCAGAGGAGTTCCAGAAGGTGGCAGAGTTCTTCTACAACGACGTGGACCGCCTGCTGAAGAAGCTGTTGGCCATCTTCGAGCCCTTGGTTATCATATTCATCGGCATATTCGTGGGTGGAATCGTTGCCTCTCTATTCTCTTCGCTTTACAATGTGCTTGGAAAGATACACTGAGGCTGAACAAGGAGATCTGCCATGGATTGGAAGGCGGTATTGGTTCACACGCCCCTTTATCACCAGTTTGACTTTGGCAGGGATCATCCCCTGCGCATGTACAGGTTGAAGTTGACCACCGACCTCATGAAGTCTCTGGATCTCTACCCAGAGACTGTTGTTGAGCCTGAGCCTGCCGGGAGAGAGCTTCTTGAGCTCTTTCACTCGGCGGAGTATGTCGATGCCCTGGAGGCGGCGGAGAGGGAAGGCAAGGCCTTTCCCGTAATGGGAATAGGAACCCCTGATTGCCCCCTTTTTGAAGGGTGCTGCACCCTCCCGAGGTTAAACGTGGACGGCACCTGCAAGGCGGTTGAGATGGCCATGGAAGGGGTATGGACCTTCCACATGGGGGGAGGAATGCACCATGCCCACCCTAGCAGGGCCTCGGGCTTCTGTTACCTCAACGATCCTGTGGTGGGAATCATGCAGGCCATGAAGAGGGGTGCCAAGGTGCTTTACCTGGACATAGATGCCCATCACGGTGATGGTGTCCAAGAGGCGTTCTACCACACCGACCAGGTGATGACATTCTCTATTCACCAGTACAGCCCGGGGTTCTTCCCTGGCACCGGCGGCTTGGACGAGGTTGGCGAGGGCAAGGGCAGGGGATACTCAATCAACCTGCCCCTTCCTCCACATACCGAAGACGAGACCTACTGGTGGGCCTACAGCGAGCTTTTCCCCCTTCTTCTCAAGAGATTCAATCCCGATCTTCTCTTCGTTCAGTTTGGGGTTGACGCCCACAGAGACGATCCCCTGGCTTCCCTCTACCTCTCCACCTACCTCTACGAGAGGGTGATACGGGACATTGTTGACAGATGGCAGGGTCCCCTCGTGGTGGTGGGAGGAGGGGGATACGACATGGTTAACGTCGCCCGCATCTGGACCATGGTGTGGGCGGTGCTTAATGGCAGGGAACTGCCCGAGCTTCTACCCGACTCTTTCCTGCGCATATCCACCATGAGTGGCTACGATGGTCCCCATCTTCACGACATACCTGGATGGTCGGGGGAGGCCGTGGACTCCCAGGTTGAGGGGTTGGTACGGCGGCTACAGAGAGAACATCCAGCCTTTATTTAGGGTGTGGGATGATCGGTCCGGAAGGCCCACCTGGGGGAAGGGGTATGGCGGCCCCAATGTTGAATGTCACTATTGCCTGCGCCGTTTCTCTGTCAGTGCCCAGGTAGAAAACGAGGTTTCCGTTGGTTCCCTTGGGAAGACCGGTTGAGAAGTCAAAGACCAACACCGCAGAGGTGTCTCCTATGGTGGACTCTTCTGCGTCGAAGAGGGAGAATACCGCAGATGTGACGTCGGCATTCTCCACCTCGGCGTCGCCGATGGTTCCCGAGTAGACGAACTTCACCAGCTTTATCGACGATAGGCCGTCTGGGTAGTTCAAGGTGTAGGTGAGAGAGAAGGGATTCTCCAGGGTCACCACCGTGGGAGAGACAGTTACAGAGAGCCCTGGCCCCGGTTCAGGGGGCGGGGGAGTTGGGGTGGGTGAGGACCCACCTCCTTGGCTGGTGTCGAAGTTGGCATCTGAGATCTCTTCTCCCGCTGAGATCTCCAGGGGTTCTCCATCGTTGTAGAGCTGTCTGGTGTAGAAGTCGAAGCGCCTGTATTGGCTTGCACTGTAGGACCTCTCCGAGACGGGTATGGGAAGAAGCTCGAGGCGGTACTTGCCAGGAGGGATACCTTTGATGGTGTATTCTCCTCCTGTTATCGTCTCCATACCCGAAAAGGCAGACACCACCTTCTGGTTGGAGGATGTGTCCGTGAGTACCACGTTTGCTCCGAAGAGCCCGCGACTGCCTGCTGTAACCTTTCCCTTTACCGTTCCGTAGTCGTCGTCGAAGGAGGCGTTTGGATAA
Source organism: uncultured Aquificales bacterium (assembly GCA_964569095.1). Taxonomy (GTDB): domain Bacteria; phylum Thermosulfidibacterota; class Thermosulfidibacteria; order Thermosulfidibacterales; family JALWSI01; genus JALWSI01. The sequence goes on along the minus strand of CAZMTB010000210.1, from coordinate 712 downwards.
ATGCAAGAGATTCCCGCCTCGTCGTCTATCTCCAAGGTGCTCTCACCCCCTGCAAAGTAGGGGTAGAGCGACGGCTGTATGTCTGGTGGCTCGTTCAGGGTGCTATGGTCCAATCCCAGGGCGTGGCCCATCTCGTGGGTGAGAAGGGCCTGCAACATGGTGGTGCCGTCGGCGTTCCTCTGGGCCAGATTCCACTCGGCGTCGTTGAGTATGATGTCGGTATCCACGATAGAACCGTCGTTGTCGTAGGAGACGTAGGTGACTCCCAGTATCCCGCTATTGGGAGGTATCACTCGATTGGTGTTGTCGAAGTAGAGAACGTTTATACCGTCTGCCTGGTTCGTTATGGCGCTTGGCATGGCGTCGGTGGTTCCCACGAATTCCACGGTTACCGTGGCGGAAGAGACCGCCGACCACGTCTGGGCAACGGCATCGGCTATCTCCTGAAGGGTGGCAAAGTCCACGTCGTGGCATCCCTGGGTGTTTAGGTAGAACTTCACGCGTGTGTCTCTCCAATGGGTCATCACAAGCCTGCCCATGTTGTTGGCGAGAATGTGGGAGTAGGCGTGAGCCTTGTCTTGGGATAATGTCCCTAAGATTAAAATAAAGACGATCAATAGCAGCGATAGCCTCTTCCTCATTCAGAGGCCTCCTTCGCTGCCTTGAGTATCTCTTCTCTCACCTGAAGCAGAGGCAACCACTTACCCTTCTC
>CAZMTB010000209.1:0-6920 GCA_964569095.1 uncultured Aquificales bacterium | reverse complement strand
GAGATGTTCGCCACGGGATTCTCCATGGGAAAAGGGGTCCCCGCTGCTCACAACCAATGCTCAGAGTTCCTAAAAGCAACGGCAGAAGAGCATCGGATCTTCGTGGGAGGTGGAGTCTCGAAACCCTCAGGAGAGACCCTGCTCAACTCATACCTGTTCTTTTCCCCACAAGGAGAAGAGCTGTGCGAGTACCACAAGGTTCATCCCTTCTCCATCGGCGAAGAGGGAAGGTTCTACGCAGAGGGTCGCAAGGTGATCACCGTGGAGGTAGAGGGAACGGTGGTAGCCCCCACAGTCTGCTACGACCTGAGGTTTCCTGAGCTCTACCGTAAAGCGGTCATGAAGGGCGCAGAGGTCATGGTGGTAGGGGCAAACTGGCCGGCAAAGCGGGACGCCCATTGGCAGGCCCTGCTGAAGGCCAGGGCAATAGAGAACCAGGCATACGTGGTGGGAGTGAACAGGACCGGCAAAGACCCCAACTTCTCCTATTGCGGGTCTTCGATGGTGGTGGCCCCCTGGGGAGAGGTTCTTCTCTACGCCGGGGACTCGGCAGGCGTCTTCTACTGCGAGCTCGATCTCTCAGGGCTAAGAACCTACCGCCAAAAGTTCCCCGTCTTGAAAGACATGAAGCCCTGGCTCGTGGGAAATCCCAACAGTTGAACCACCACCCAGCACCCTGCTAAATACCCTTCGCCAACGCGAAGATTAAGAGGTGACGAGATGATCGAGGGTGTTATCGTCAAGAGAGTGGAGAGGTTCGAAGACGAAAGAGGCTGGCTGAGCGAGCTATTCAGGCACGACACCTTGGAGGAAGAGCTCTACCCTCCCATGGCATACATCTCCTACACTCATCCCGGCATTGCCCGGGGTCCCCACGAGCACGTAGAGCAGTGGGACCATTTTGTATTCCTGGGACCATCCACCTTCAAGCTGGTGCTGTGGGACAACCGGAAAGACTCCTCCACCTACGGGGAGAAGATGGAACTCCTGGTGGGAGAGAATAATCCCTCGGCCGTATTCATACCCCCCGGAGTGGTCCACGGTTACAAGAACGTGGGCAACACCATGGGGATGGTGCTGAACTTTCCCAACAAACTCTACAGGGGATGGGGCAAGAGAGAGAAGGTGGACGAGATCCGTCACGAGGACGACCCCAACTCACCCTTTAAGATAGACTGAGAGATGCGGCTACTCATAGCAGGAAGAGACGGCCAGCTGGGAAGGGCAATAATCAGGGAGGCCGAAAAGAGGGGAATCCACTACGAGGCCCCCCCAGAGGGGACCTTCGACATATCCGACTCGAAGTCGGTAAGAGAGGTGGTGAAAGCGGCCAAACCCACCCACCTCATCAACTGCGCTGCCTACAACCTCGTGGACAAGGCGGAAGAGGACTGGAGGTCCGCCGCATTGGTAAACGGACTGGGTACCCGAAATTTGGCCGTCTCCTGCGCAGAAGAAGGGGTGGAACTTTTACACTGCAGTACAGACTACGTATTCTCTGGAAAGAAAACATCTCCCTACACCATCATGGACCAACCAGATCCCATCAACCGGTACGGAGAGAGCAAGCTACTGGGAGAACGCCTGTTGCAGGCCCTGGGAGAGAGGTTCTACCTGGTTAGACTGAGCTGGGTCTTCGGAAACGGCAGCCAGAACTTCCTCTACAAGCTGGGAGAGTGGTCCAAGAAGAGAGATAAGCTGGAGATAGTGGACGATCAGGTAAGCAGCCCCTCCTTCGTGGACGACCTCGCCCCTGCCCTGTTGGACTTGATGGCAACGGGGGCGTACGGTCTATACCACCTCTGCAACACCGGCCACTGCAGCAGGTACCAGTGGGCAGAATTCGCCCTGAAACTGATGGGATGGAAGGGAGAACTGGTACCGGTGAAGAGCGACAGGTTTCCCACTCCCGCCAAAAGGCCCGCCTTTTCTGCAATGGACACCTTCCCTTTTGAGGAGACCCTGGGATATAAGCTACCCACTTGGCAAGAGGCCACAGAGAGATTCTTATACAAGGAGGCTCAATAAGAATGAAGGCCTTAGTTCTGGCAGGGGGAAAGGGCACCCGTCTTCGTCCCCTAACCTTCACCTTGGCAAAGCAGCTCATTCCCGTGGTGAACAAGCCAATCATCCACTACGTCATGGACCAACTGAAAGAGGTTGGAATAACCGAGGTGGGAGTGATAATCTCTCCCGAGACCGGCAAGCTGATACGAGAAGCTCTGGAGGCAGAGAACAAGTGGGGCTTCTCCTTTGAGTTTATCCTGCAGGAAGAGCCCAAAGGGCTGGCCCACGCAGTGAAGACTGCAGAGGATTTCCTGGGAGACGACGACTTCCTCATGTACCTGGGAGACAACCTAATCGGCGAGAGCATTGTACCCTTTGTAGAGAGGTTCAAGTCAGGCGAGGGTGAATCGCTGATCCTGCTGAAAGAGGTAGAAGATCCCAGGATGTTCGGGGTGGCGGTGGTGGGCAACGACGGCAGAATAGAACGGCTCATCGAGAAACCCAAAGAGCCTCCCTCAAATCTGGCAATAGTAGGAATATACCTCTTCTCTCCCGAAATTCACGATGCCATCTCAAAGATAAAACCCTCGTGGCGAGGAGAGCTTGAGATAACCGACGCCATCCAGAAGCTACTGGAAGAGGGGAAGAAGGTGAACAGCCACATCCTCAACGGGTGGTGGCTGGACACCGGCAAGAAGGACGACCTTCTAGAGGCAAACCGGGTGGTGTTAGACGAATGGGTGAAGAGAAGGATCTCTGGTGAAATAGACGCCTCCTCCAAGGTTGTGGGAAGGGTGGTATTGGAGCAGAACAGCAGGGTGGAGAACAGCACCGTGAGAGGACCCGTCACCATCGGCGAGGGAACCGTGGTGAAGAACTCCTTTATTGGTCCCTACACCAGCATTGGAAACAACTGCACCATCGAAAACGCCTCAATAGAGCATGCCGTTCTCCTCGACGGCTCCCGGGTACTCGGGGTGCAGCGGCTGGAGGACAGTGTACTGGGAAGGAAAACCCTGGTTCAGCAAAACCCCCAGAACCACTCTCCCCTGCAGCTCATGCTGGGAGACAACTCGGAGGTGCTCCTGTAGTTCCTTCGTTCATTTCGCCTCGAAGCCGCCTCTGCCTATCCCTCATCTTGGGGGTAGTGGTGATGTGGTGGTTCTCCATAGCCACCGCCACAGAGGTGAGGATCTACTTCAGCCCGAACGGGGGATGCGAAGACGCCATAATCGAGGCCCTCTCACACGCCAAGAAGGAGATAGACGTGGCAATGTACGCCTTCACCAGTCGCAATCTGGCAAGGGCCCTGGTTAACGCCCAAAGGAGAGGAGTAAGGGTGAAGGTGGTGCTAGACGGCTCCTTTGACCAGGAGAACCAGTACTCAAAAGGCGAGTTCTTGAGGCGAAACGGAATACCCGTGAAGCTGGTCTCTCCCAGGGGAGAATGGGGCAGGGCCAGGGAATGGGAAGGCAAGATGCACAACAAATTTGCCGTAATAGACGATTCCACTGTGATCACAGGCTCCTACAACTGGACAGCCACCGCAGAACGGGTTAACCACGAGAACCTGCTGATCTTCACAGAAGCACCAGAAGTGGCCTCTGCCTACCTCCGGGAGTTCCGGCTGCTCTGGAAGAGATGAGTCGCACCCTGGCACGCTACCTTTCACTATTGGCCTTGGGGGTCATGGGACTTCTGCTCTTCAAGGCCTGGAGGGGTACCACCCTGCCAAGGGGAGTAGAACCCTCTCTTGCCATCAGGATAGACCGGGTAAGGGTGTGCCCCTGTTACGAAAGGCTATCCATGCCCTCCATGGAGGAGCTTCTTGCCAACATCAACCGGGTAGTGAGCATAACCGACAGGATAATAGGTGCATACAGGGCAGCCCGCAGCAACACCCTGCTACTCAGGTTCACCCACTTCAAGGTGGTGATATTCCCCGAGCTTGCCGAGGTGGTGGAACAAAGCGGTAAGTTGCCCTTCCTGAAACGGGGAAAGTTGATCACCGTGAGGGGTCTGCTGGTTAGACACCCAAGGTACGGGTTGGAGATAATTCTGGAGAGACCAGAAGACTTGGTGGTAGGGATAACGGCTTAGACTCAGCAAACGCTCGGATTCCAGCATCCTGTCCAGAGAACCCCACCCTGAAGGCAAGAACCATGATAAGTCAGGGCTCAATGACTTGGAGAATCCCTTGGGTACCAGGGCCAAGGAGAGCTTCAACTTCAATTCCATCCCGCAAGGCGGGGCATAAAGAGAAGGGGCAACCTCGAAGGCTGCCCCTTCTTATTCTCCGAAAACCGTATAAAACTCAGGTCCAGAAGCCAGCCAACCTGCTCGCCGCGTGCACCACCGCTGCCTTGGCAGAAGATAGAGAGCCCATGAGCTTCATGTAGTGGGAATACTCGGTGAAGAGGTAGAGCAGGGTACCAGCAAAGACCGCAACGAACACCAAAGCCAAAAAGGCCCCAATGGCTGTACCCCTGTTGCCAATATCCTCGTACTTCCAAACCCAATCTATGCCCTCGTAGTTCACGCTGAGCCACCTCCTTCAGAAGAGTGTGGAGATCCTCTACCCCAAGGGATGCCCCCTGTCAAAGGGATGCTCACAACACCTTGACACCGCAGACCCTTAAGAGTATCGCAGTACCAAGAGGGGTGAAGGACAATCCACGACGAAGGGGGGTGATGCAATGTCGGAGAAGGCATTGGTAGGTTTTGGAGAGAGACTGGGAGTGGTGGATGTCCGTTACCTCACTAACAAGTCTAAGGAGATGAAGGCCAAGGTGGTGGAGGCCTTCTACAAGATAGCACCAACCGAGGCCATCCAAAAGATGGCAGAAGAGGGGGGAATAGCCCTCGTAGAGGCGGACAACCCCTCCGAATCCGCCGAAGAGAGGGCGTCCCAGCTTAAACGGGAAGGCTACAGCGTCTTCGTGAGAGATCTGGCAGAGGTGCGCGATCTCATGCGCGATGCAGGATGTTAAACACACTTTTATTCTGAAAAGGAGGATACGGTTATGAACTCTTTGATAATGGTGTTACTCTCTTTCGCAGCGTTCCTTGCGGCGTACCACATCTACGGCAGGTTTCTAGCCAACAAGATATTCGAGCTGGATCCCAACAGGGTTACCCCAGCCGTAGAGCTTAGGGACGACATTGACTACGTTCCCACCAACAAGGAGGTGCTTTTCGGCCATCACTACACTTCCATTGCCGGCCTCGGCCCCATCGTGGGTCCGGCAGTTGCCGTAATTTGGGGCTGGGTACCTGCAATCATCTGGGTTGTGGTAGGAAGCATCGTACTTGGAGGTATCCACGACTTTGGGGCATTGGTAGCCTCTGTAAGGCATCAAGGGAAGTCCATTGGAGACATCGCTGCAGAGCTGGTGAGCCCCCGTGTTAGAACCCTATTTTTGCTGATCATATTCTTTGAGCTATGGATCGTGATAGCCATATTCGCCCTGGTGATCGCCATCCTATTCAAGATGTTCCCCCAGTCAGTAATCCCCGTGTGGCTGGAGATCCCCATAGCCATGTGGTTGGGATACATGGTTTACAAAAAGAACGGCAACATCACCATCCTCTCCATCGTGGCGGTGGTGCTCATGTACATCACCATCATCATCGGGGCCTACGTGCCCGTGAAGATACCCTCCATTGGCAGCTTGAACCCCATACTGGTCTGGATGATCATTCTCTTTATCTACGCCTTCGTGGCCTCTGTACTGCCGGTGCAGACCCTGCTGCAACCCCGAGACTACATCAACGCCCACGAGCTCATCATCATGCTGGGCCTGCTCTTCCTGGGCGTCATCGTGGCACATCCCCCGATCGTGGCCCCTGCGGTGAACCTGCATCCCAAGGGAGCACCACCCATATTGCCCTTCCTCTTTGTGGTTATCGCCTGCGGAGCCATATCGGGATTCCACAGCCTGGTGAGCTCTGGTACCACCTCTAAGCAGCTCGCCAACGAGAGAGACGCTCTTTTCGTAGGATACGGCTCCATGCTCATGGAGGGAACCCTCTCCACCTTGGTGATTGCCGCATGCTGCGCAGGGCTGGGCATGGCCCTTGTCACCAAAAGCGGCGTTCTTCACGGGGCAGAGGCCTTCAGCCACCACTACGCAAGCTGGGCAGCTGCCAAGGGTCTGGGCTCCAAGCTACACGCCGTGGTCTGGGGAGCCGCCAACCTCATGTCCAGCTACGGGATACCCAAGCTCATCACCACCACGATAATGGGTGTCTTTCTGGTCTCCTTCGCAGGCACAACCCTTGACTCCGCTACCCGCGTACAGAGGTACGTGGTCTCAGAGCTGGCCTCCAGCCACGGGCTTATGCCCCTCGCCGGTCGCTACGCATCCACCTTCATCGCCGTGATCACCGCCGTGGGTCTGGCCTTCTACTCGGGCAATGGAAAGGGTGCCCTGAAGCTGTGGCCTCTCTTTGGAACGGTCAACCAGCTGCTTGCCGGCTTGGCACTGCTCATCATCACCGTCTATCTGGCCAAAAAGGGGAAGAGCATCGTATTCTCGGGGATTCCCCTGGTCTTCATGGTGCTGATGACGGGATGGGCAATGGTGCTCAACCTCAAGAAGTTCTACGCCACGCACAACACTCTGCTCCTGGCCATTGGAGTGGCGGTCTTCCTGCTGGAGATCTGGATGATCATAGAGAGCATAATCGCCATCTCCCAAAGCAAGAAGGAGGCAACTGCTTGAGCAAGATAAATCCCGGCGGGGGGATATGCTCCCCCGCCGGGGTCTACTCCTGGGGAACGGCCTGTGGAATAAAGGCCAACGGCTCCATGGATCTCGGCATAATCCACTTTCCAGAAGGGGCATCGGCAGCAGGGGTGTTCACCCAGAATCAGGTGAAGGCAGCCCCTGTACTCCTGACTAGCCAGAAGG
>CAZMTB010000208.1:0-10622 GCA_964569095.1 uncultured Aquificales bacterium | reverse complement strand
CCTTCTCGTCCAACAGGAGGTTGCACATCCTGTCAGACTCCAGCTCCATGGAGACCTCGATGCGGTCGCTGGCCCAGTTCTCAAAGTAGGCGGTGTAGTCACGGCTGGTGAAGGCGTTCTCCACCCCTCCGTTCCTGGCCACGATGTTGGAGAACTCTCCTGGACCGTACTTGTGGGTGCCCTTGAACATCATGTGCTCAAGCATGTGGGATATGCCCGTCTTGCCGTACACCTCGTTCCGGGAACCCACCCTGTACCACACCTGAAAGGTGGCGGTGGGGGTGGAGTGGTCTTCCAAGACCAGAATCTTCAATCCGTTCGAGAGAGTCTTCTCCTTAACGTCCAGGTTCACCTTTGCATACCCTCCTCCTGAAATTGCAAGCTCCACTCCCAAAATAGTGACCAGCAGGAGCAGAATCCTTTTGAACCTTCTCTTATCCATGGCGTTCTCCTCGGTACCCTCTTCATTGGGGGTAATAGATACCCCTGCCGAGGGCTTTTGCAACCCCCGCAGGAAGACGAAACTCCCAGCCTAACACCCCCTGAGATAGCGCGGATTAACGCAAGAACAGTTACGAGTGAAAGCGGCTCAACAAGGGACTCAGTTCCTAAGAGTGGCCACCAAGCGCCTGGGATTAAGCAGAAGGCCAAAGGCGTCTCTTACGCTATTCACCACCACCTGGGCACTCACCAGCGCCCGAACCGACGCGCCCTCGCACCCCATCACGCAGATCCCAAGCCCCGCGTTCTGAAGCATCAACACGTCGTTCCTGCCGTTACCTATGGCAATGGTCCTCTCTGCTCCCAGCCGTTTCAGTATCTCCAGCTTGGCCTCGTCCTGTGGCACATGGGAAGGGACAATCTCCAGCTCAACGGGCAACCCCTCCAACTGCCTGGCAACGGTCCCAAAGGTGTCGGCAGTGGCCACGTGTACAGAGAAGGTACGCGCAAGTTGCCGTATTCCCTCTGCCACCCCTTCCAGCAAAAGACCATCACGGGCCAGAACCCCGTTGTAGTCCGTGAGTATGGCGGTGAACTCCCTCTCCTTCTCCTCAGGAGGGATTGTTAGACGCATAGGTATCGGAACCGTCTATGCTGTCCCACACCAAAATGTAGGGGTAAGGATTAACCGGCTTGCCCTTTATTCTCACCTCGTAGTGGAGGTGAGGAGCGGTGCTACGTCCCGTGTTGCCCACGTAGGCTATCACCTCTCCCCTCTTCACCTGCTGTCCGGGTTTCACGATGATTTTAGAGCAGTGGGCGTACCTGGTGACGTAACCGAACCCGTGGTTTATCATCACGGTCTTGCCAAAACCCTCTTTCCATCCGGCCATCATCACCACCCCATCGGCGGTTGCCACTATGGGAGTGCCCACGCGGGCGGCGATGTCTAAGCCCTCGTGGAAGGTCCTCCTCCCGGTGAAAGGATCCTTCCTGTACCCAAAGCCAGAGGTGACCCACCCCTTTGTGGGAGCAATGGCAGGGGTGTGGGCGAGAAGTACCTGCTGGTCTTTGAGGAAGCTCTCGAGAACCACGAAGCTCTCCTCCTGCTCCATGGCCTCCACCCGCAGCTTGTTGAGGTCTTCGTCCATGCTGCCCAGCAAGACATCGGTGCTTGATAGCAGGCTGCCCTTCCCCTGGAGGGCAAAGGGCTCTGGACCTCCCGTTCCCCTTAGACCAAACCCCTTTCTGGAAGATGGTTCGAGGTTTGCGATTATTCTCAGTTTCTGGTCAAAGGCCTGCAGCCTCACCATCTGGTTCTCCACCTCGCCCAGCCTCTTGGCCATCTTGCGAAACTCCATCTGATAGTGGGCAAGCTTTTCCCTCAGGACAGGCACCTGGGTGTTCTGGTGCCACACGTAGTAGAGCCCTCCGCATACACCTCCGAAGGCCACGATGAAGAGAACCGTGGCAACGGCCACCGCCTTGAAGACCCACCTGGGCAACAGCCACTGTCTCCAGCGGGAACCGTCCTCTGAAAAGATCATAACCCTGATCTTGTTGCTCTCTCTACTCACCTCTCACCCTCCAACCAGCCCTCATTCTTCTTCAATCTCTACCCACTGCGAGCTTGGGAAGTCTCTCCAGCGCCTTCTCTATCTCGCTGTCGGGAAGCACGTAGTCCTGCATCTCTCCCTTCAGGTATGTATCGTAAGAGGCCAGGTCTATCAATCCATGACCGCTGAAGTTGAAGAGTATCACCTTCTCCTCCTTGGCCTCCTTGGCCTTAACCGCCTCGTCTATGGCTGCCTTCACCGCGTGGGCCGTCTCGGGAGCGGGGATGAAGCCCTCGGTCTGGGCAAAGAGAACCGCCGCCTCGAAGATGGCCCTTTGGGTGTAGGCAACCGCCTCCATGGCTTCCTCCTTCACCAGCATGCTTATTATTGGCGAGTCGCCGTGGTACCGCAACCCCCCCGCGTGAATGGAAGGGGGCATGAAGTCGTGTCCCAGGGTGTACATCCTCAAGAGCGGTGTCATCTGGGCCACGTCACCATAGTCGTAGGCGAATATGCCCTTGGTTAGGGTGGGACAGGCAGCAGGCTCAACCGCCAACAGGCGAACATCCTTCCCGTTCGCCTTGTCGTAGTAGAAGGGCAGGGCAATACCCCCAAGGTTGCTTCCGCCTCCGCAGCAACCAATCACCACGTCGGGATAGTCTCCAGCCACCTCCATCTGCTTCTTGGCCTCGAGACCTATAACCGTCTGGTGAAGCAGCACGTGGTTCAACACCGAACCCAGGGCGTAGTTGGTGTCATCGTGGGTTGCTGCGTCTTCCACCGCCTCGCTTATGGCCAATCCCAAAGAACCTGGGTTGTCAGGGTTCTCCTGCAATGCTCTGCGCCCGGTCTCGGTCTTGTCGCTGGGGCTGGGAAAGACCTCGGAACCCCAGGTCTCTATCATGGTACGCCGGTAGGGCTTCTGGTTGTAACTAACCCTCACCATGTAAACGGTACACCCTATCCCGAAGAATTTGGTGGCAAAGGAGAGGGCAGATCCCCACTGCCCTGCCCCCGTCTCGGTAGCGAGACGCCTTATTCCCGCCTTGGCATTGTAATAGGCCTGTGGAACAGCGGTGTTGGGCTTGTGACTACCGGCAGGGCTAACCCCCTCGTACTTGTAGTAGATCTTGGCAGGGGTCTTTAAGGCCCTCTCCAGGCCTATGGCCCTGTAGAGGGGCGATGGACGCCAGAGGGCATAGGCCTCAAGCACCTCGTCGGGTATCTCTATCCACCTCTCAGGAGACATCTCCTGCTCTATCAGGGCCATGGGAAATATCGGCGAGAGATCCTCCGGTTTGAGAGGCTCCCCCGTCTGGGGATTAAGCGGCACGTCCAAGGGTTTTGGCAGATCAGGAAGAACGTTGTACCACCTTCTTGGAATGTCTTTGGGCTCCAAGCGAACGCATCTCTCTATCATGATGGATCTCCTTCTCTATCAAAAGGCGTACACGAGTTTCAGCCACATGCCCTTACCTTCGGGCCTGTTCTTGGTTCCCATCTCCCAGAATCCCCTGGAGATGAGACTGAACCTTTTGTAGTCGATCTTGATACCCGGGCCAATGGCAAAAACCTTGCCCCGGTTATTCTCCACGTCCTTGCCGTCTATCTCGTCGTCTGTCACCTGCTGATAGTAGTACCCGGCCACCCCAAGGTGCAGCCACTTGGTGAAGGCCTTCTCCAGGCAGTAGTCGAAGTGGAACTCCTGCCCGGGGGTGAGAGAGGTCTCCTTGCCGGTGGCGGGGTTTATCCAGTCGTTGTTGGTGGTATTGATGTCGTACATGAACTTGAATGAGAGGGTTGACTGGTAGGGAAGCATGAAGGTTAGCCCAAGCACCGGTTCGATGGTGTAGAAGTTCTTTCCCACATTCACGGGCCTGTGCTTGTCGTACTCTCCCGTTGGAAGGTAGATGTCTGCCACACCTATCACCGCGTGCACCCACTTGGTGTGCCATGAGAGGATGAAGGGATCTATGATGATGTCTCCCATTCCCCTCTGGTGCCCCTTGAATCCCTTTGCGGAGGCCTTCACGTCAACGTAAGGCAGAAAGATGTGGGCACCGTAGTACCCCCCCAGAATCTTGAACTTGCTTATGTAGAGCAGCCTCAAGACGTTGGCGTAGACGTGGAGGCTGAAGTTATCCAAGGGTCCCTTGTTTATGGTGTCACCGTTGTTGGCCTTGTACTCGGTGGCAGAGTAGAAGTAGTTGTAGTCCAACACGTAGAATCCCGGAGGTGGCGCTGCCCCTGCCCAGAAACCCTCTGCACCGTTAGGATAGTGGTCTCCTCCCCCCGCATAAGCCGTTGCCGACACAGAAAAGAGAAGAATCAAGACAACCAAGAACACCTTTGCACCCATCCCCACAAGCAATTTGCAGTTGGACATACTACATATCCTCCTTCCCATCTACTTTCGGTGGAAGATATGGGCATTAGCGGAAGTTGTCAACACCAAAACCTGCAGCATACCCCTTCCCCTTTCCCTCTCTCCACAGCCACACCATCCCACAAGTAGATTAAGAGTTTAGAAAACAAGGCAAAGAATTCCCTATCGGAATGGTGCTACCCTTCTTGCTTCTTTTGATTTTCCCAGTAGCGCTTGTGGAGGCTCAGCATCTTCTTGATGTTACCGGGCAGCCTCTCCTGTGAGAGCCCCAGCTTGAAGCCGGTGTACTTCATGGCCCCCTCCAGGATGGTGTAGGGAACCCACTTCAGATCACCCTTGCCAAGGGTGTACTTGAGCTGCTCCGTGAGGAGCCTCCTTCCTTCCTTCTCCGTCTGGTCGTACTCCACTATCCACCGGTGGGTGCTGAGGGAGCTTCCAATGTCGAAGTACCGCTTCATCTGCCACAGAAGGCCAAAGTTGTGGGAGTGATAGACTCGAGCCTGAGGAACATAGGCGATCTTGTACCCCCTCATGATGAGTTTAGCCGCAAAGATCATGTCCTCGTTGGTCACTATCTCTTCTGGGAATCCTCCAACCTCCTCGAAGCAATCCCGCCGAATGGCGGAACATACATTGGAGAAGAAGAAGGTCTTTATGCCCATGGTGGGCAGGTCTGCCTTGCTCTTGAGCAAGGGCTTTCTTGGATAGTTGAACCTGCGGGCCACCACCTCAGGTGGGGTGCTTCCCGGCCGCGGCACATGACAGGCGTATGAGGCTGCTACATCTCCCCCCAAGGGGGAGATGAGCCATTCCAGCAACCTGCGGTGGGCAGGAACCGCATCCTGGGACATGAAGACGAGAATATCCCCTGAACTCCTCCTGGCGCAGGCGTTTCTGGTGCTACCATGGCCAAAGGAATCCCGGGAAATCTTCTCTACGGTAACTCCAAAAGATCTTGCAATATCACGAGTTCTGTCGTCGGACGACGAGTCGATAACGATGATCTCGTCCGGTTTGAGCCGCTGCTCAAGCAGACCCTTCAGCTGTTCTTCTATGAACGGCTCTGCGTTCAGCGTTGGAATGATAACGCTAAGCTTCTTATCCACTCAGCCCACCCCTTTTCTGCATGTCTTTCTGTATACCCCTCGCACACCCTGCTTGGCAAGCCACGAAATCTGCCTCTACCCCTTTTTTTTTTCAACCATGTCTTATATTACCCTGTTCAGCATGAAGTCAACAGGTATGTTTGAACGGCTGCCCGAGGCAGACGTGGATAGGATAAGAAGGGAGGCCATGCCCATTCCCGGCCTCACGGGGGAGCTGTTGAGAAAGCACCGCCTCTTTCCCTTCAATCCCAACGGAGACCAAATCTCCCTCATTCTCACCCCGGAGACCCAGTGGGAGTCCATAGAGGCCATAGAGAAGCTAACCCAGAAGAGGGCCACGCTTTTTAAGGGCGACACCGAGGTGGTAGACAGGCTCATCCAGGAGGTCTACGAGTTCCACGAGGGAGAGATAGAGGACGTAATCCGCCACGCCGAGGACGAGGTCTCCTACGTTGACATGGAGGAGAGCCTTGAACACCTGAAAGACATGGCCTCCGAGGCCCCGGTGATCCGTCTGGTCAATCTTCTCATCCGCAAGGCCCTTGAGATGAGGGCGTCAGACATCCACTTCGAGCCCTTCGAGAGGGAGTTCAAGGTGAGGTACAGGATAGACGGGGTTCTTCAGGAGATGGAGAGCCCTCCAAAGAGGCTTCAGGCCCCCATAATCTCCAGGTTGAAGCTTATGGCCAACCTCAACATCGCCGAGAGAAGGCTGCCACAGGACGGTAGGATCAAGCTGCGTGTGGGCGGCAGGGAGGTGGACATCCGTCTCTCCACCATACCGACCCTCTACGGAGAGAGCGTGGTGCTCCGCCTTCTGAACCAGGAAGAGGTGATTCTCGACCTTAACCAGATGGGTTTCACCGAGGACATACTCACAAGGTTCAACAGGCTCATACGGTCTCCCTACGGAATAATCCTGGTGACGGGACCCACGGGATCGGGAAAGACCACCACCCTCTACGGTGCCCTCAGCAAGATAAACACCGCCGACAAGAAGATAATCACCGTGGAGGACCCCGTGGAGTACCAGCTAAACGGCATAAACCAGGTGCAGGCAAAGCCACAGATAGGGCTCACCTTTGCCAGTGCCCTGAGGTCTATTCTGAGGCAAGACCCCGACGTGATTCTCATTGGCGAGATAAGAGACTTAGAGACGGCAGAGATCGCCGTGCAGGCCTCTCTAACCGGACATCTGGTCTTCTCCACCCTCCACACCAACGACGCTGCAAGCGCAGCCACCAGGCTGAGAGACATCGGTGTGGAGAACTACCTGATAGCATCCTCCCTCATCGGGGTTATGGCACAAAGGCTCTTGAGGGTCCTGTGCCCCAAATGCAAGGAGCCGGTGGTGGTTGACAAGGTGCTGGCGGAGAGAATCAGGGAAGAGACGGGCGAGAGGGAGGATCTCACGGGCAGAACCATCTACAAGAGCAAGGGATGCGAAGAGTGTGCCGGCACCGGATACAGGGGACGCACCGTGATAGCTGAACTCCTCACCGTGAACGACACCGTCAGGCGGGCCATACTCAAGGGAGCAACAGAGAAAGAGATAAGGGAGGCCGGCCGCGAGACGGGATTCGTACCCATGAGGGAGAACGGCATGAGGAAGGTGAAGGAGGGAATCACCACGGTAGCCGAGCTACTCAGGGTCACCCAGTAATGCCAAGGTTCTTCTACACCGCCGTAGACTCAAAGGGAGAGCCCCGTTCGGGAAGCTACGAGGCCCCTTCCAAAGAGGCCGTGGTGAAGGCGCTGAGGGGAATGGGTCTCTATCCCACAGAGGTCTACCAGGAAGGCGAGAGGCACCGAGGGGGAATCCTGGCAGAGCTATTTCCAACCCTCTTCCGTAGGGAGCGAAGGATAAGCCGAAAGGGCCTCATGCTCTTCACCAGACAGCTCGCCTCTCTACTGAAAGCGGGACTGCCCTTAGACAGGGCCTTATTCATTTTGGGAGACGCCGCCGAGGACGACAGCATGAGAAGCCTCGCCCACGGCATACTGAAGGACGTGGAAGAGGGAAGCTCCCTCTCGGAGGCCCTCATGCGCAGGCAGGACACCTTCAACCGCATGTACGTGCACCTGGTGAAGGCGGGAGAGGTGGGCGGATCGTTGGACACGGTGCTGGAAAACCTCGCTGACTACCTGGAGGAGTCGGTACAGGTGCGAAGCCAGATGGTGTCTGCCGCCATCTACCCAGCGGTGCTCCTGATGCTGGGAGTGGTATCCTCCTACCTGCTACTCACCATCGTTATCCCAAGATTCTCACTGATATTCAAAGACCTAGGCCAAGAGATACCCACCTCAACCAGAATACTACTGGGAATCAGCGCCTTTTTCCACAAGACCTGGTGGCTCTTCATACTGGTCCCCATACTGCTGCTGGTGGGGTGGAGAGCAGCCATGAGGAGGGAGGAGTTCCGCATAAAGTGGGAGAACTTTCTCTTCTCTCTTCCCGTGGTGGGAAACATACTGAGAAAGCTCGAGGTGGCAACCATAGCAAGGGCCCTCTCAATACTCTTGAAAGGGGGCTTGGACCTATCGGCGGCCTTCAGAATAGTCTGTGAAATAAGCGGCTTCGTAACGGTTAACTCCATTCTCTCCTCCCTGCTCGAAGACATCGAGAAGGGGCAATCGCTGGCACAGCGCATGAAGGCAAACCCCTTCTTTCCCTCCTTTGCGGTACACATCGTGGAGGTTGGAGAAGAAACGGGGGACATAGGAGAGGCCATGACCACCATTGCCACCACCTACGAAAAGGAGCTCCAAGAGTTCATGAAACGCATGCTCTCCTTCCTTGAGCCAGCTCTGATAATATTCATGGGACTACTCATAGGGGGGATGATTGTTTCCATGCTAATGGCTATATTCAGCATCAACGACATAGGATTTTAGGAGGTGAATCATGGAGAAGAAGAGCAGGAGAAGAGGCGGCTTCACCCTGATAGAGCTGCTGGTCGTCATGCTGATACTGGGGCTACTAGCCGCCCTGGTGGGACCCAAACTCTTCGGCAAGGTGGGAAAGGCCAAGATAAAGGCGGCAAAGGCCCAGATATCGTTAATAGAGGACGCCCTGGATGCCTTCAGGCTAGACGTGGGAAGGTACCCCACAACAGAAGAGGGGCTACAGGCCCTGGTGGAGCAACCCAGCGGTGTCGACAAGTGGGACGGCCCTTACCTGAAGAAGAAGGTTCCAAAAGACCCATGGGACCACGACTACGTCTACAAGTGCCCAGGTGATCACGGAGACTACGACCTCTACTCCTTGGGAGCAGACGGCGAAGAGGGAGGAGAGGGAGAGAACGCCGACATCACCAGCTGGGAATAGCATAATCAAGACGCACCAAGAGAGAGGGGCGCTTCTGCGCCTCTCTCTTTTTGAACTCACTTCACCTCAATCTCAAACTGTCTGATCCTGCGCGCCAGAGTGTTGCGACTGATCCCAAGCACCTTGGCAGCCTGGGTCTTGTTTCCCTTGGTGTGGGCGAGGGCACGTTCGATTAGCATCATCTCCACCGTCTCGAGCACCACCCTGTAGAGACCATCCCGATTGTAGAGAAAAGGCCTGTCCACCGCCTCACGAACAGCCTCCTCTATCAACTCCTCTAAGCGCCTCTTCTCCCTCGAATCCAATCCACATGCTCCCCTTTCAATGAGAAGAACTCTACCACCAACTCCAGGCAGTCTTCAAGGGTGATCACGCTCGATACCCTCTTTCTCAGGGCACGGGCACTGGGCATACCCCTGCTGTACCAGATGATGTGCTTCCTCATCTCCATCACACCCCTGCGTTCCCCCTTCAACTCAACCTCCCACAAGAGGTGCCTAACAACAGTTCGCCCAACCTCCTCCACGCCGGGATCCGAGGGGGGTGTCTCCCCCAAAAGCACGGCGTGCGCCTGTTGAAACAGCCAAGGCCTTCCCAGGGCACCTCTACCTATCATCACCCCTGCACACCCCGTCTCTTCCACCATCCTTCTGGCATCCTCGGGGGCAACCACGTCCCCCGAACCCACCACGGGCACGGAAGTCGCCTCCACAACCTCTGCAATCACCCCCCAGTCTGCAACTCCCTTGAATCCCTGTGCCCTGGTTCGGGGATGAACGGTGATCCCCGCAGCACCTCCCTCCTGGGCGGCCAGGGCCACTTCTACGGCGTTAACCGCACCGGCGTGCAGGCCAGACCGTATCTTAACCGTGACAGGCAGGGGGGCCACGGCTGCAGAGACCTCCTTGACCACGAGAAACACCCTGTTTGGATCTCCCATCAGGGCTGCCCCTGCCCCCGAGCGCACGATCTTCTTGGAAGGACATCCCATGTTGATGTCTATCACCTCTGGAGAGAAACGCCGCTTAACCAGGCAGGCGGCCTCTGCCACCACTTGAGGCTCCGAACCGTAAAGCTGAAAGGCAATGGGACGCTCCTGGGGTGTGAAGTGGACCAGGGGCTCCATCGTCTTGCTGCCGAGAAGCAGGCCCTTAGCACTGAGAAGCTCGGTGAAGACGAGGCCGCACGGGTACTCTCTAACCACCCTCCGGTAGGCAGAACCTATCACTCCCGCCATGGGTGCAAGCCACAGGGGTGTCCCAAGGTACTCTCTCATCCAGCTCCTCCCACACGCTCAACAGAGGCCATCTGCTATTACTCCCAGCCGTTCAAGACAACCCCCCTTGCACGGGATAAGAGGAAGAAACTAAGTATCCCTCAGGAGAGAGGCATGCCAGAGAAGAAAAGGTACCGTAGCCTGCTTGGGAGAGGATTCAGCGTGAAGGTGGAGCAGACCGACCTCTGGGTCTCCGCCCCGGAACGCTTCAAGTCGGTGGTTCTCGATACGGTGGTGGAGCTGAGGCACCAGTTGAACCGCTACATGGAACGCCACCCGGGATTCGCCGAGAGCCTCGTCCCTCTGCAACCCCTTTCTGGGGCACCGGAGGTGGTGAGACGCATGTGTGAAGCGGCAAGTCAGGCCAAGGTTGGTCCCATGGCCGCCGTTGCCGGAACCATAGCCCAGCTGGTGGGAGAACGCCTGAGAAGCGAGGTGCCAGAGGGAGCGGTGGAGAACGGGGGGGACCTCTTTCTCTGGGGAGAGGGCAAGAGAAGGGTAGGAATATTCAGCAAGGCACCGCTATCCA
>CAZMTB010000207.1:0-2259 GCA_964569095.1 uncultured Aquificales bacterium | reverse complement strand
TAGCCCCTCTCCCATAACCTTGATGGTGGCGGTCCTTCTTGACGCGCTATTCAAGGATCCTCGTTACCGTTTACACCCGGTGCGCCTGATCGGAGACGCGGTCTATCTTGGTGAGACCCTTTGCAGGAGGCTTCCCTTCTCTCAGCTTACGCAAGGGGTGGTTTTGGTATTGGTGGTGGAGGTGCTCACCGTGGCCTCGGTTCTCTTGCTGGAGGGGGTTTTTTCTCTCGTGAACCTGAGATGGGTGGCCACCCTCTTCTTGGGGTACTCGGCTCTGGCCGGCGGGGCCTTGTGGGGAGAGGTGGAGGGCATTGGTGAGCTTTTGGTAAGGGGAGACCTCCCTGGTGCTCGGCACAAGCTATCCTTCCTCGTAACCCGGGAGACCTCCAGGATGAATGAGTCGGAGATTGTCAAGACGGCGGTGGAGAGCCTTGCCGAGAACACCTGCGATGGCATTGTTGCCCCTATGCTCTTCTTCGCCCTTGGTGGCGCTCCTCTGGCCTTCTTCTACAAGGCCTCAGACACCTTGGACTCCATGGTGGGTTATCGTACTCCCCGGTATCTCCAGTTTGGGCGCGCGGCTGCGCGGCTCGACGACCTTCTCAACTTTCTACCTGCCAGGTTGACCGCCCTTCTGGTGTCGGTCTCTGCGTGGAGCATGGGCCTGGGTTTCAAGAGGACCTGGGGGACAGTCAAGGAGTTTGCCGATAAGACCTCTAGCCCCAATTCTGGTTATCCTGAGGCGGCCTTTGCAGGGGCCTTGGAGGTGAGGTTGGGAGGAGAAGAGTGCGTCTACTTTGGTGAAACCACTTGCCTTCCAGCCATTGGAGATGGGAGGGATCGGCTTCAACCGAGAGACCTATATCTCGCCGTGAATCTCAGCAAGGCTACCACCCTCTTTGCGCTTCTCCTCTCCCTTCTCTTGGTGGTCATCTCACCTTGTTTCTCCGGGTAGGCTGGTGCTAATTAGGGAGGAGAAGAGGAGGAACTGAATGGAATACATCTGGGCACCTTGGAGAATGGAGTACATCGAGAAACACTCTGAGGCCAAAGAGTGCTTTCTCTGTGCAGCTGCCTCTGGAAGGGGAGAACTGGTGGTGGCCCGCGAGAGCCAGTATCTGGTGGTGATGAACAAGTTCCCTTACAACTCTGGGCACATCTTGGTGGCCCCTATGCGCCACGTCTCTCGCCTTGAAGACCTTTCCGTGGACGAAAGGTCTGCCCTCATGGAGGGCGTCACCCTCTTTTCGCAGGTGGTGCAAGAGGCGTTGAATCCCCAGGGCCAGAACATAGGGGTGAACCTCGGCAGGGTTGCAGGTGCGGGCCTGGAGGAGCACCTGCACGTGCACATAGTGCCGCGCTGGAACGGCGATACGAACTTCATGCCGGTTCTTGCAGACGTCACCGTGGTTCCCGAGCACATAGAGAGAACGTGTGACAAGTTGAAGGCGGTATACTCAAGACTGAAGGCAGAAAGGAGTTAAGCATGGCAATAGCCCGAATATTCTTTGGATTAATACTGATATTTCTCTTCGTGGCGTTCTCCCTGAAGAACATGGGGCCAGTATCCGTTGACCTCTACTTCAGAAAGACGCCCGAGTTGCCCCTCTTCGTATGGCTCTTCTTTGCTGCGCTCTTTGGAGTGATAGTTGCCTGGCTGGTGGCCATCTCCGAGCAGCTTCGCATGAGAAGGGAGCTGAAAAAGGAGAGGAAGGAGAAGAAGGAGCTTGAAGAGAGGGTGGAGAGGCTCAAGAAGGAGATTGCAGAGATAGAAGAGCGACTGAGCCGCCAAAGGATGGAGATGGTGAAAGAGGCACAACCCGCTTCTCAAGATACCCAAACACCTGCAGATCCCCCCGCTTCCGAGCCTTTCTCCAACGGGGTTTCCAATGGGGCAGAGGTGGATGCTGCTGGTGAAGGGGATGCACCTTCTAAACCAGAGAGTGAAGAGGGGGAGGCAGGGGGAGACTCGTCGAAGTAGCTTTCTTTTCAATGCCATAGGTGGCAGGGAATTTTTTCGAGAAAAATTCCCCATACCCTCTTGACGGTGCCGTCTCTGGTACGTATACCTGCAGCTCGTTCCTGGGGCGGAAGAACGTTCCGGGTCGAAAAAGAGAAGTTCTTTGACAACGGGATAGAGAGACGGAGATGATTGTGAGTTTAAGGTTTTGCGGGCGTTTAATTTGGAGTTAGGATGGAGGGTTTGATCCTGGCTCAGCGCGAACGCTGGCGGCGCGCCTAACACATGCAAGTCGAGCG
>CAZMTB010000206.1:0-11790 GCA_964569095.1 uncultured Aquificales bacterium | reverse complement strand
TTGTGGTTAACCAGCAGGGAGAAAAGCCTTGTTCTTGACCAGATGAGACTGAAGGCAAACGCTTTATACCATGACAGCGTTGCCATGAGGCATTGGATAGCCATGCATAGGGGGGTGTACGTTAAAAGGGAGAAGGAGGGTGACTACCGGCTTTTGACACCTTACCGGTTCTCCGAGGAATTTGCCGAATATTCGAAAAAGTGGCTTCCCTACAAGGTGAAGGTGGCGGTGCTGAAGCCCCACAATCCCGCACACAAGGCAGATCAGTTCGAGGCCATGGCCATAAAGAGCATGGAGGAAAACGGTGGAGAACCGGTGTGGAAGCTGGAGGAGACTCCCCGAGGCCCCGTATTTCGCTTTGCGGCACCTCTTCTATTTACCTTGGAGTGCACCAAATGCCACGGATACGACTATACCTCGTTTTCTGCCTGCGTCAGCATAACATTGCCTGCTGCTCATGCTTTTGAAACTCTAAGAAAAGACAAGATATACTTGTTTTTAATGGTGCTGGCGTTCATGGCTGTTATATTCGCGATTCTTGTTGCCCTTTTGAAGTTATGGGTTTTGGAGCCTTTGTCTACCTTTGTGGAGGCTTCCATCAAGGTGAGCCAAGGGAACCTCCAAGTGAGAATGAACGAGGGTAGAAACGACGAGTGGGGAGTTTTGGCAAGGAACTTCAACGCGATGGTGGAGAGAATGCTCCACCATCGCGAAGAGATGGAGGAAGAGGTTAGGAGAGCCATAGGGAAGGTTGAGAGAGCCTACCATGAATTGAAGGAGACGGAGAGCTTTAAGTCCGAATTTTTCTCGAATATCACTCACGATTTAAAAACTCCGATAACCGCTATAAAAGGAGCGGTGGATTTGCTTGCTAGGCGTGAAGGAGTGGTTCCCTATGTAGAGGTGATAAGAAAGAACATAGACAAGCTCTCCAAAATGATAGGGGATCTTTTGGATTGCGCCAGACTGGAGAGCGGAAAGCTTGATATGAACATGGAGGTTCAGGATCTGGTGGAAGTGGTTGAAGAGACGGTCTTCATGACTAGGCCTATGGCTAGGCAGAAAGGGGTTACGGTAAGGATAGAGACTGACAAAGATGAAGTGGTGTTGCCCTTTGACAACGACAGGATATCCCAAGTTGTGGCCAACCTGTTGAGCAACGCAATAAAGTTCTCACCTGAGGGTGGGGAAGTTTTAGTGAAAGTGGGGGTTGAAGGATCTTGGGCAGTGGTTTCTGTTGAGGATTTCGGCCCAGGCATACCGGAGTGGGAGAGGGAGAAGGTATTTGAAAAGTTTTATAGGGTAAAAAGAGATGATGAATCTAATGGCTCGACAGGGTTGGGCCTTGCTATTTGTAAAGGCATCGTTGATGCCCACGGGGGCAGGATAGAGATATCGGACCCTCCGGATCACAGGGGTACCCGGGTGACATTCTTCTTACCCGGGGTTAGGGGTAAACAATCGCAAGGAAATAAAGGGAATAGAGGAGGAGAGGACCATGATAGAGTCTAAGAGAATCCTGGTGATAGAGGACGACCCTGACATCAGGATGGTGTTGAAGGGTCAGCTGGAGATGGATGGCTACGAGGTGTTCGACGCCGCCAACGGAGCAGACGGGTTGATTCTTGCCAGAAACATGACTCCCGACGTGGTGGTGCTCGACCTCAACCTTCCTGACACAGATGGCATAAAGGTGTGCAAAGAGATAAAGGAACTGGGTGACATCCCAGTCATAATGCTCACCGTTAGGGACACCATGTCCGACAAGCTCAGGGGGTTCGAGGTTGGGGCAGACGACTACGTCACCAAACCCTTCGAGTACCTGGAACTTGCTGCCAGAATACGGGTTTGCCTCAAGAGGAAGGGCCAGAGGCTCTTCAAGGACGAGCCCTTGGAGAGGGGTAACGTGAAGCTATACCACAGGAGACGGGAGGTGGAGATAGACGGTAGACCCATCCGCCTAACCAAGAAGGAGTGCGAGCTGCTCGAGCTATTGATGATGCACGCCGGGGACGTGGTGCCCAGGGAGTTCATAAAGTCACAGATCTGGCACGGCGAGGTGGATTCCGAGAGCAGGTCTTTGGACGTTCACGTGAGGCGTCTCAGATGCAAAATAGAACCCGATCCCGACAATCCCCGCTTCGTACTGACCCACCCGGGGGTTGGTTACAGGTTTGAGCCTTCGGAGTAATAATAGGGCCCTAAATCTTGGAGAGGTGCCGCTTTTCCAGGGTCTCTCTTGGAAACAATTGGAGATTCTGGAGAGAGTGGCTTCTAAACAGAGGGTGCCCAAAGGAGAGATATTATTCTCCCAGGAGGAAAGGGCGGAGGGGTTCTATGTTATCTTGGCGGGGAGAGTAAAAGTCTTTAAGCTTTCCCTACAGGGCAAGACCCAGATCTTAGGAGTTATGGAGACGGGAGAGACGGTGGGAGAGGTTCCCGTCTTCGAGGGGGGGACCTATCCCGCCTACGCCGAGACCATGGAGGACTCCACAGTGGCCTTCTTTCCCAGGGAGAGGTTCGTGGCTCTTATCCGGGAGAACCCCGACCTCGCCCTGGGCATGATGGCGGTTCTATCCAGGCGTCTCCGCAAGCTAACAAACCTTGCAGAGTCTCTCGCGTTAAAAGAGGTGCCATCTCGACTTGCCCAGTACATACTGGGGCTGCTCCCCAAAGGAGAGGAAGTGCTGGTGCTCACCGTGAAGAAGGGAGAATTGGCAGAGATCCTGGGCACCACTCCCGAAACCCTATCCCGCGCCTTCTCGCGCCTCTCCTCCCAGGGAATCGTTGAGGTGAAGGGCTCCAGGATACGGGTGCTTAACAGGGTTGCCCTGGAGGAGATGGCAGATGGCCTGTGAATCTCTTCCCGCTTGGTTCAATTCTACCCTTTACCCTGGACGGTTCCTGTGGTATCCCTAAGAAGGTTGGATTGCCGATAGCTGACGACTCTTCGTGACCATTACCGTGGGCTTAAGATCTTTGAAGAAGGGAGGTGGTAGAAAAAGAGTTTTTCGGGAGTTTTGGGCTTTAGCCCAAAAGATGAATTTAGATTCGAGAAAGGAGAAAGTTAGGAGTATGAAAAGATTATGGTTGACGGCAGTGGTTCTCTGCTTCGGTGCCTTGGTCTTTGCCGCTCCATCCTGGGCGGCGGGGGATGCCTGCGTCTCTTGTCACGAGAAGGTGAGCCCCTGCCAAGTGGCCGACTGGAAGGTGAGCAAGCACGCCTCTGAGGACGTGGGCTGCTCAGACTGCCACGGCAGTGCCCACAAGAGCGCGAAGGACTGGAAGAAGGCGAAGCTGCCCACCGAGCACGTCTGTGCCCAGTGCCACGAGGAGCAGTTCGAGTCCTTCAAGAAGGGCAAGCACCAGTTTGGCTGGACCTCCCTGAACGCCCTGCCCATCACCCATGTGGAGCCCGACAGCCTCATGGAGGGTGGCAAGGGCTGCGGTGGTTGCCACAACATGGGTATCAAGACAGAGGCACAGAAAGAGGATCAGCTCAAAAAGGGATACCGCTACCAGAACAACTCCTGCGACGAGTGTCACACCAGGCACACCTTCTCCAAGAAGGAGGCCCTGGATCCCAAGGCCTGCCAGCAGTGCCACATGGGTTACGATCATCCCCAGTGGGAGATGTGGTCCAGCTCCAAGCACGGGACCCGGTGGTTTGCCAAGCAGAGAGGGGCCCTGCCCAAGGACGCCCCCGCCCCCACCTGCCAGGACTGCCACCTGCCCAACGGTACCCACAACAACAGGACCGCCTGGGGCTTCTTGGGCGTTAGGCTGCCCTTGCCCAAGGATCCGCAGTGGGCTGCAGACCAGGTGACCATTCTGAAGGCACTGGGGGTGCTCAATCCCGAGACTGGCAAGCCCACCGGGAGGCTCGAGCTGGTGAAGAAGCTGAGGCTGGCCAGGCTCACCCAGGATGAGTGGCAGAAGGAGAGGGAGGCAATGATAAAGAGGTGCTCCAAGTGCCACTCCGAGAAGTACGCCAGGACACAGCTCGAGATGGCAGACGGGGCAATCAAGCACGCCGACAGGCTGCTCGCCCAGGCCATAGAAATAGTGGCGGGCCTCTACAAAGACGGCATCCTCAAGAAGAGGAACGACCAGCCCTTCGCCTATCCCGACTTCCTCTACTTCATGAGGACCGACTACAGCGCCCCCAGCGGCGAGAGCTACAAGAAGCTGCCCGACGGCTCCACCTACATCGAGCAGGTGCTCTTCCAGATGTACATGAAGCACCGCATGAGGGCCTACCAGGGGTACTTCCACATGAACCCAGACTACGCCTACTGGTACGGCTGGGCCATGATGACCAAGGACCTCGCCGAGATCAAGGACCTGGCTGCCACCCTCAGGGCTGAGCACGCAAAGGCCAAGAAGTAGCTTGCAAGGCGGGGCCGTAAGGCCCCGCCATTCTTTTTTCATCCTGCGCGCCCTTTCTTCAAAGGGGGCCTTCTTAGCGGTTCTCCCTTTTCCTCCTTTGGGGTTGTTGGTTCTCTCCTGGTGGATTAAATTCTCTTGCCATGAGCGCGGAAGGTAAAGACTGGTTCAGGGAGCTGGTTGAGGTGATGCGTCGTCTCAGGGGCGAGAACGGCTGCCCCTGGGACAGAAAGCAGACCCACGCCTCTTTGAGAACCTACCTCCTGGAGGAGACCTACGAGGTTCTCGACGCCTTGGACAGGGAGGACTACGAATCCCTCTGCGAGGAGCTGGGAGACCTCATCTTGCAGGTGGTCTTTCACGCCCAGATCGCCTGCGAAGAGGGTAGGTTCTGCATAGACGACGTCTGTAGGGGGGTTGTGCTGAAGCTGATACACCGTCATCCCCACGTGTTTGGAGACGCCCACGCGGAGACGCCGGAAGAGGTGATGGAGCACTGGGAGAGGTTGAAGGCTAGGGAGGCCAATCACCGGGGCTCGGTGCTGAAGGGCATTCCCGACTCCATGCCGGCGCTTCTGCAGGCGTACCGCCTTCAGGAGAAGGCCTCTCGGGTGGGGTTTGACTGGAACGAGATCGCCCCCGTATGGGAGAAGGTGAACGAGGAGTGGAACGAGCTGAGGGAGGCGGTAGAGTGTGGCGAACGCTCGCGGATCTCCCACGAGCTCGGAGACCTTCTCTTTGCCATAACCAACCTTGCCCGGTTCCTGGGGGTTGATCCAGAGGCCGCCCTCAGGGAGTGCAACAAGAGGTTCAAGAGGAGGTTCGAGCACGTGGAGAGAAGGGCGGAAGAAGAGGGACTGGCAATGGAAGAGACGCCCCTGGAGAGGCTCGACCTCTTCTGGGAAGAGGCTAAAAGAGAGGAAGGAGGGGAATAGTTATGTCGAGAGGGATGAAGATACTGGTCTCTTTGGTGGTGGTGATCGCCCTTGCAGTTGGAGGGCTTCTGGTTGCCGTGAAGATGGTGGTCACCAAGGAGAGGGTGATGGGCTACATCGCCCCGGTGGTGGAGCAGAAGTTTCACCGCAAGGTGTCGCTGCAGGAGGTGAGCGTGGGGCTCTCTGCCCTTCACTTGAAGGGCTTCACCCTTTCCGAGAGGTTGCCCAGCTCCGAGAGCTTCATCTCGGTGGGTGACCTGCAGGTCTCCTACGAGTTGATGCCCCTCATCCTTCAGAAGAAGATCCAGATTGGGGCCATTACCGTGGTGGATCCAAAGGTGAAGGTGGTGAAGTACGCCAACGGAAAGTTCAACTTCAGCGACCTGCTGGAGTCCCTCTCCCAAGAGGAGGAGGGGAAGGAAGAGCCCAAAAACACCGAGGCGGCTGCGGATCCCCTCACCATAGAGAAGGTAAGGGTGAAAGACGGGGTGGTGGTCTTTGAAGACCAGTCCGTGCCCACAAGGCCCATCTACAACCTGGCCCTCTCCACGGTTGAGATGGGGCCCGTGAACCTTGGCGGCTCCATTCCTTACCGCTTCGAGGCCACGGTGGAGAAGGAGACCAAGGTTGAGGGCGAGGGCAAGCTCAACGTTCTCGCCTCGTCCCAGTTTGGATCGCTCACCGTCGAGAACCTGGTGCTCTCTTTGCTCAATCCCTACCTGGAGAAGGGGCAGAGGTTCCAGCACGTGGCAGTGGAGAAGGTGGAGGTGAACGAGTCCCTCTCGTGGTCGGGAAGCGGAAGCCTGAAGGTGGACAGGGCCACGGTGAAGGTGGCAAACCAGGAGCTCGTGGCCACCGCCAGGGTTTCAAACCTCTTCACCGGTCCCGTTAGCAAGGTGCACCTGCTGGCCAAGAGGATCATCCCTGCAGAGCTCCTCGTCTTCTGGCAGCAGGCCACGGGAGAGGAGGTTGAGAAGGGGCCAGGAGTAGCCATGCTTCCCGTGGAGAACGTGGACGCGGAGATCTTCTTGACTCCCAAGGAGGCCAAGCTGACCTCCTTCAAGTGCATAGTGGCAGAGGGCGACGTGGTGGCAAACGGTAAGGTCTCCCTTGTGTCGAAGAACCGTCCCTTCTCGGGACACAACGGGATAACCAACCTCAACATAGACACCCTGGTGAGGGCAAGCATGCCCTCCTCCTCTGCCGAGATCAAGGGAAGGCTGCTGTCCTCCCGAGTGGACGTAGAGGGATGGGGCAAGACCCCAAAAGAGGTGAAGTACAACCTGAAGGGCTCCTTCAACGCCAATGTGTCTGCCCTCACCCTTACCAAGACCAAGCTTAACAAGGTGCTCGCCACCGTTCTGGGCTCCCAGGAGTGGACCATACTGGCGCTGAAGCCCACCACCGTGAGCGGCTACTTTGCCAAGGGCAACGCCTACATACGCAAGACCACCATCAAGGACGCCAAGGACCGTTTCAGCTTCGTCGTTAAGGGGTGGGTCACCTTGGACGGCGAGAGTTTTCTCGACGCCGACCTTGTGCTTAACCGCAGGCTGGCCGGCAAGATGCTGGGCAAGGGGCTTGCCAGGGTACTGCCCACGAGGGGGGATAACGTCTACCTGCCCATTGCCATAAGGGGCAACCTCTCTGATCCCTCGGTTACTCCCAAGATACAGAGCGCCTTGCAGAAGACCCTGTTGAACAAGGCCACCGGTACCGTGAAGGTGCCGGCAAAGGCACCGAACGAGGTCTTCAAGGGGGTGAAGAAGTTCTTCGGAAGGTAGGGTTAGTGAACCCACGAAGAAGCCCTGGGCCACCCTTCGGCCTGGGGCTCTGTTTGTTGGGTTAACTTCCGCAGTTGTCCACTGATAGCTTGTATAGAACGTCCACCGAAGCCCTCTCTTTTCTGCCAGTATCCGTGTTGGTGGAGTTGGAAATTATTCTGCAGAAGCTAACCACACTCTTTTTGGTGGGGTCGGTAGGGGCGTTCTCGCAGGAGCTTTCCAGGGTTTCCACCTTAATGGAGACGTAGACTTGGTAGTTTCCTATGAGTGATACGAAGGAGGCTGAAGAGCCGTCGCAGGGATAGTAGGTCTTGTTGCCGGGAGTGCCCATGCTGCAAGCGCAGTTCAGTGTTCCGGTGTGGGAGGCGTAGAAGGCGGGAAGAGTGTTGGCTGGAGAACAGTTCCTCACGTAGTCTATGGCCACCTCTACTCCTCCCTTGGCGGCCTGAAGAGCTTTCTGGTATCTTCCCTCTATACCCGATAACCGCGATCCCTCCCGGCTCAGGTATATCATGGTCAAGGTGAAGGAGATTGCGATCATTCCCAGTATGAGGGTGGCTATTAGGGCCACTCCATCGTTCCTTGCCAACTCTTCCGTTGCCTTTCTTACGCTGCTCCTCATCTCACTGCTGTCTCCATAGGTTCATAGGCTTTACGCTTATCTCTTTCACCTGCCAGTGGTAGTACTGCTCGTTTCCTGTTGGGGTGAAGGTGCTGAGGGTTCCCGTGTCGCTGTCTCCCAGTGTGATGGTGCTGTTTGAGACGATGCTCCTCTCTTTTTGACCTTCCTGATACAGAATGAAGACCCTTACTTCCTTTATTTTGCGCTTCTGATCGAGGGCCGAAGATGGAGGAGTCTCTTGCCACGAGGACGACGCGTTATCCTTCACAAAGAAAGAGACTTGAAAGTCTCTCACGCAGTCCAGGATGGGTTGTTCATCCAGCTTGCCGGCGTTGCTTCCTCCAGAGGAGCCGTGCTTTATATGGGTTCTGTAAAGCTCGTACACGTTGAACTCCTTTGCGCACTTGCCTGGCATGGTCGAAGGTTTTTTCAGGTAGTAGTCGAAGCGGTTGAAGGGCATTATTACGGGACCGGCGTTGCTCCTTACACCGTACACCAAGTAGAAGTTGGTTTCGTCTGGCAGATTGTCTGGGCACTTGTTCAGCTTACCTCCGGTTATAGAGAACTTCCAGTCGCTGCTGGCTTTCTGTATGTTTCTCAACTCGCTTGTTCCGTCTTCCACTATTACATGGGTACCGTCAGAGAAGTGGCCGTTGCCCTCTTTTAGGGTTGCATTACAGCTTCCGCCGCTTTGCGATATGGTTGAATTTGCGGCTACGAAGTACATCCACTTCTCGGTCTCTAAGTCCTCTGGATTAAAGACCGAGCGTATAACCAGATAGTCGGAGTTTCCGCTGCCCGATCCATTTCCCAGGGAGAAAGGGTGTACCTCAGTTCCATTCTCGTTGTAGGTTGAGGCTGGAGAGACGGAGGCCTCGTTGAAGGATATTCCGCTGCAGTTGTAGGGCACTCCAAAGCCTGCCATCTCCAGGTCTTTTCTGAGCAGCTCAAAGGCGATGAGGGACGATATGTGTGCCTCTGAGACCTTGGTTTGCGACTTGAATCCCTGAAACAGCCTTGCAAAGCTCCAGAATGCCGCTGCCAGCACCAGAATCACTATAACCAGTGCTATCAGGAGCTCTATGAGGGTCATTCCTTTGCTATTCAATCTCAATGCGTTGCCCCCGAGTTTAATAGTGCTTTGCTATCACGGTGTTTACGGTGCAATTGTGAACGTTACCCTGGTGAAGTTCCCACGACACCGTTACGCTTACCGTGTAGAGGGTGTTCGTTCTCTTGTAAACGAAGGTTCTCCTGGTGAATGTACGTTGAAAGTTTCTGACCTCCCTGGTTACGTTGTCTATGGATGTTCCGAGGGGTATGCTATTGAAGGGCATGTTTCTGAGGTCCTCTATCTTTTCGTTTGCTACCTTCATGCAGGTGTCCTGTAGAGTGTTCTCCACATTACGGGTCATTATCATCGCAGCAGAGCGGTAGAGAGCAAGAACCATTAGGGCCATGAGGGTTATGGCTATCAGGGCCTCCAGCAGAGTGAATCCCTGATAGTTAAGGAGACGTCGTTTTGTGTGGTTTTCCACCATCATCGGCCGTTTTACCGTTTGACGCACTCGTTGCTTGTTGCGTTCCACTTTCCCATCTTTATTCTCGACTTGGCAACGCTTACGCAGTCGTACTCCGCCTCGGAGGAGTTTATGTGGAAGGAGCCCAGGCTGGTGGTAAGACCCGATGGGTAGAACCTGACGTAGGTGGCAGAGCCCGAGAAGCGGGACACTATTGGATACTGAAGGTCAGAGACCGTTCCCGTGGAGTTGTATCCCCCCGAGTCGGTTATGGACTCGTCGCCGTTGGTGTCGTACCTCATCTCGTAAGAGGTGAAAGGTGAGCTCCCCCAGTATATGCCCCACACCCTCTTCTCGGCGAAGGCCCTCATCTTTGCGTTCTGCAGGTTGCCGTAAAGGGCCTTTATTTCGTTCTCTACCTTCACCTTCTCTCTCGTGGAGTGGTATCCCGTTAAGGCGAGGGTGGCCAGCATGGCCACTATGGCTACCACCACCATCAGCTCTATCAAGGTGAGCCCCTCGTTGTTCATCGTTCTATCCAATGGATTATCTCGCCGTGCTTCAAGCCCTGTCCTCCTCCTCCCCCGTAAGGCTCTACGAAGGTAGGGGGAAACTCGCTTGGCACGCCTTGAACCGGGTCAGAGCGGCGGTGGGTTAGGTCTGAACAGGTGAACTCCTTTATCTGTCCCGTTGAGACCTGCAAGAAGAGTTTGCCTTCTATGGTTTCGTCCAGATCTTCCAGCGAGCCTCCGTTGTCACAGGTGGTCAGCCACTCGTATGTGCGACCTCCAAATCCGCAGATGTCTGCGGTGGGCTGGAAGGTGGTGAAGAAGACAATGTTATACTTCTGGGCGTAAACCAGAGGGTCTGTTATTGAGCGTTCGGCATTGTAGTCGTTTCCTTGGCCTTGCATATCTATGTACCATCCGTTGGGGTTTGTTGATAGGTCCTCTAATTTGGTGGAGTTACCCAGGTTTGCAAGGGTGCATCCGTTGCAGCTCGTTGATACGCCGTAGAGCCTGCGGATGGCAGTGGGATCGTCCTGGCTGCCGCTGAAGTAACGCCCCTCGGCGAAGTAGATCATGCTTTGCTGTTTGCAGGAGCCTTCCCTCACTCCCCCGGTTACTGGTCCAATACCCGTGACGACTTCCGTGAGAGAAGGGACTACCCTTTGTTGGCGTGCGTCGTACGATAGCTCCAGTTTGTACACTCCCCCTTGCCACTTTCCAGCTATTCCCTGGGTGTATCCGAAAAATACCCTATTGGCCACGGCAAAATCGGCGGTTGTCTTGTCAACGAAGAGCCTGCCTCCGAAGGCATTTAGCTTGTGGGTATCAATGACGTCGGCGTTGACGATCTCGAAGGTGTCTGGGTCCAGGGTTAATACGAACACCTTGAGGCTCTGGGTGGATACGCCGTCGTAGTGGGTAGGACCAGAGAGGAAAACGACAATTGGATGTCCGCCTACATCTAATACTGCTGGTCCTGAGTAGGTGAAGCCCAAACCATTGTTGGTGTACTCCCACAAAAAGACGGGTGTTTCGGGGTTTGTGACGTCTAAGGCGAAGTAGGCCGAAAGGCCGGTTCCGTTGGCGTCAGAGGGGGGTACCACGCACTCGTCGTCTGTTCCAGTGCAGTTGCAGGCGCCGCCAAGCCTCATGCCCCCTATCAGTACTTTGTGCTGGGTACCCTGGGAGTCGGTGTAGGTGAAGACGAAGGGCGTCAGGTCAACGTAGTAGAGGTGGCAATAGTCTGGGTCTTTCAGGTACCTTAGGTAGGGTAACAGGTTTCCGGGTATGTAGGCCCAAAGTTCTTTGCCCAACTCTTGAGTTGTGCACGAGCCATTTACCTGATCACAGATTTTGAGAATCTTGTAACCAGATGACATGGGTTTTCTGGCTCCCAACTTGAAGGCGTGAAGCATGCCGTCGTTGGCCCCTACGAATATAACGGAGTAGTCGTCGTAGGTCACCACCTGGGGGGTGGAGTAGGTGATGTCGCCCAGCTTCCACACCTCGCCGTTCAGGGTTCTGCTGCGCCAGCCAGAGAAGTCTTCTCCCCGTATGTAGTTTATGAGCTTGTTGGTCTCGTTGCCCACCAACAAAAAAGGAGCCAATGTTGAGCTTTGCGTGGTGGAAAACTCAATACCACCGTAGGTGTATATGTGCCTATCTGAAGCTTCGGTGTTTCGTAGCTTCTTTCCCACCTCGAAGATGCTTGTTAGGTCGTCCACGGTTTTTACCGATTGAGGGATGTCACACATGCCGTCACCGTCTGTGTCTTCACACCTTTGTATGAGCAGAGTGGAGTTATCTTGTAGAAAGAAGTGGATTATGTAATCTTCTTGCAGGTCTAAAATGTAATCGTGCACCGTGTCTTCCCTGATGGAGGTAGAATTGCCCGTGCTTCCCTTGTAAAGCCACAGGGCGTTTACGTAGCCGATCCACTTCAATGTAGTGTTATCAAAGGTCTTCTCTGGATAGAAGAGCGCTTGAAGGATATTTGCACCTGCCTGGGTCTTCTCAGAGAGTATTGACGCGGAG
>CAZMTB010000205.1:0-4491 GCA_964569095.1 uncultured Aquificales bacterium | reverse complement strand
GCGGCCAGGGCAGCCGCCTGGGCAAGGCTGTTCACGTTGAAGGGCTGGCGGACCCGGTTCATCAGCTCCACCACCTCTGGACGGGCGATACCGTAGCCTATGCGCACGCCCGCGAGACCGTAGAGCTTCGAGAAGGTGCGCATCACCACCACAGGCCTATCCATCTCCAGCAGGGCGGGCACCAGACGGGGAAAGTTTCTAGCAGGGGGAACAAACTCGTAGTAGGCCTCGTCGAAGACCAGGATAACCTCGGGGGGAACGGCCCTGATGAACTCCATCACCTCGTCGTGGGTCACCATCGTGCCCGTTGGATTGTTCGGGTTCGCCACGAAGACGACCCTAACCCCGTCTTCAACCGCCTGGGCCATGGCCTCGAGGTCGTGCACCATGCCCTTCAGGGGCACCGAGATTCCCTCGATTCCCATGGCCTGGGAGATGAGGCGATAGACCACGAAGGCCGGATACCCGTAAATCACCTTCTCCCCGTCGCGAACGAAGGTTCTGAAGAGCAGCTCTATCAACTCGTTGGAGCCGTTGCCGAATATGATGCTCTCGGGGGGCACCCCCAGCCTCTCGGAGAGCCTTCTCTTCAGGTAGTAGCAGCCCCCGTCGGGGTACCGGTTCACCTCTGAAACCGCCCCCTTCAGGGCCTCCACAGCCTTGGGAGAAGGACCCAGGGGATTCTCGTTGGAGGCAAGCTTGATGACCCTGGTGAGCCCCAGTTCCCTCTGGGTCTCCTCTATGGGTTTACCTGGATCGTAGGGGACAAGCCCCTCTATTCCTGGCCTGGGCTCTATGGTGAAGGCCATGGCTCAGGCCTCCTCCAACAGCTTCACCAGGAGCTGGTTCACCAGCCTTGGATTCGCCTTGTTCTGGGTGGCCCTCATCACCTGGCCCACGAAGAAGCCCACCACCTTCTTCTTGCCCGCCTTGAACTTCTCCACCTCCGAGGGGTTCTCCTGGATCACCCTCTTGATCACCTCCACCAGGGCGGCCTCGTCGCTTATCTGCTCCATCCCCCTCTCCTTCACCACGGAGTCCGGATCCTTCCCCTGGCGGTACATAACGGTGAGCACCTCCTTCGCCTGCTTACCGCTTATCTTCCCCTCCTCCACCAGGGTGACGAGCCTGGCAAGGTCCGCCGGCGAGAACCTGAGGTCCCCTATCTCTGCACCGTCGGCGTTCATGTGCCCGGCAAGATCCCCGAGCATCCAGTTGGAAACCGCCTTGGGGGACCCGCACGCCCTGGCGGCCTCCTCGAAGAAGTCCGCCATCTCCCTGCTCGAGGTGAGTAGAGAGGCCTCGTACGACGAAAGGCCGTACTCCTCCATGAAGCGGTCCCTCTTGGCGTCTGGAAGCTCGGGCAGCTCTCCCTTCAACCTCTCCAGGGTAACCTCCTCCATCACGTAGGGAACCAGGTCTGGATCGGGGAAGTATCTGTAGTCGTGGGCCTCCTCCTTGCTCCGCATGGACTCGGTTACACCCCTCTCAACGTTCCAGAGGCGGGTCTCCTGAACGATTCTCTCTCCCGCCTCCACCGCCTCTATCTGCCTCTCTATCTCGTACTCCAGGGCCCTCTGCACGTGCCTGAAGGAGTTCATGTTCTTTATCTCCGTCTTCACGCCGAACTCCGTGGATCCCTTGGGCCTGATGGAGATGTTGGCGTCGCACCTCAGCTCCCCCTTCTCCATGTCGGCGTTGGAGGCCCCGACGTACCTGAGGATCATCCTGAGCTTCTGCATGTAGAGCCTGGCCTCCTCGGGATACCTGATGTCTGGCTCGCTCACTATCTCTA
Organism: uncultured Aquificales bacterium; assembly: GCA_964569095.1. Lineage (GTDB taxonomy): Bacteria > Thermosulfidibacterota > Thermosulfidibacteria > Thermosulfidibacterales > JALWSI01 > JALWSI01. The sequence continues at coordinate 2,696 of CAZMTB010000205.1, read as the reverse complement.
TCAGCGGAACCCCCGTCCTGTTGAGATCAACGTAGCTGTGGGGATCGCCGGGACCACCGTGGATATTCTTGCCGGCATCCTCCTCCACGTGCACCCTGGTTATGCCTATCCGTCTCTTCCCGTGCTCCTCGGTCTCTATCTCTATCCAACCGTGCTCCGCCAAGGGCAACTCGTACTGGGATATCTGGTATCCCTTAGGAAGGTCGGGATAGAAGTAGTTCTTCCTGGCAAAGACCGACATGGGGTTGATGGTGCAGTTCAGGGCCAGCGAGGCCTTAATGGCCAGCTCCATCACCCTCTCGTTCAGCACCGGTAGAACCCCTGGCATACCTAGGCAAACCGGGCAGGTATGGGAGTTCGGATCGGCACCGAAGGAGGTGCTACACCCACAGAATATCTTGGAGCTGGTGTTGAGCTGGGCGTGAACCTCTAAACCAATAACGGCTTCGTACTCCACCTTATTCACCTCCGCAGGGGGGAGTCTTGGTATGATGGTCGGTGACCATCTGGTAGTTGTGGGCCAGTCTGAGAATGGTCCCCTCGTCGAAGGGCCTGCCCATTATCTGGAGCCCTATGGGAAGGTTGTCGCTGCTGAAACCGCAGGGAACCGACACGGCAGGTATCCCCGCGAGATTCACCGATATGGTGTAGATGTCAGAGAGGTACATGGTGAGGGGATCGTCCATCTTCTCGCCTATCTTGAAGGCAGGGGTGGGAGAGGTGGGCGTCACTATGGCATCACAGGTCTCGAATGCCCTGTCAAAGTCTCCCTTTATTAGGGTTCTAACCTTCTGGGCCTTCAGGTAGTAGGCGTCGTAGTACCCGGAGGAGAGGGCGTAGGTGCCCAGCATGATCCTTCTCTTCACCTCGTCTCCGAACCCCTTGCTCCTGGTCTCCAGGTACATATCCATGAGGTCCCGGGGATTATCTGCCCTGTAGCCGTACTTCACCCCGTCGTACCTGGCCAGATTGGAGGAGGCCTCTGCGGTGGCCACGAGGTAGTAGGTGGCCACTCCGTACGGGGAATGCGGGAGGGAGATCTCCCTCACCCCTACCCCCATCCCCTCCAGGGTCGAGATGGCCGCCTCCACCTTCTCCTTCACCTCCGGATCGAGGCCCTCGCCGAAGTACTCCCTGGGCACCCCCACAACCAGGCCCTTCACCCCCTCCTTGACCGCTTCCTCGAAGGAGAACGGCTCGACCCTGGCTGAGGTGGAGTCACGGGGATCGTGTCCACCTATCACAGAGAGCAGGTAGGCCGCGTCGTAGGCGGTGCGGGTGATGGGACCTATCTGGTCAAGGGAGGAGGCAAAGGCCACAAGCCCGAACCTCGACACCCTGCCGTAGGTGGGCTTTAGCCCAACGACCCCGCAGAAGCTGGCCGGCTGGCGTATTGATCCCCCCGTGTCCGAGCCTATGGCCGCAACGCACTCGCCGGCGGCAACCGCCGCTGCAGAGCCACCGCTGGATCCGCCTGGGACCCTCTCGAGGTCCCAGGGATTGTGGGTGGTGAAGAGTCCGGAGTTCTCCGTGGACGATCCCATGGCAAACTCGTCGAGATTGGTCTTACCCACCAACAGGTAGTCCGCAGACTTCAACCTTTCTACCACCGTGGCGTCGTAGGGAGGCACGAATCCCCTCAGTATCCGCGAGGAGCAGGTGGTCTCCTTGCCCTTCACGCAGATGTTGTCCTTCACCGCAATGGGTATGCCCCAGAGGGGACCCTTGGGCTCCCCGAGGGACTTCGCCTCCGATACCATCTCGTCGCAGTAGGTGTTGACGAAGGCCCTAACCCTCTCCTCGACCTCGCCAACCCTCTTTGAAACCTCCGAGGCCAGCTCGACAGGGGTTATCTCTCCCCTATCAAGCATGGTTCTCGCCTCTGAAACAGTGATGAAGCCGCTCATATCTCCTCCTCGGATCCTCAGATGTCCAGGTTTCTCACGGCCTTGGCGTTCTGCTGTATGAACCTTCGGCGTGGCTCCACTTCGTCACCCATGAGTATGCTGAATATCCTGTCTGCCTCCTCGGCGTCGTCTATGGTAACCTTCAAGAGCCTCCTGTTTTCGGGACTCATGGTGGTGGTCCACAACTGGTCCGGATTCATCTCACCCAGACCCTTGTACCTCTGGATGTCCACTCCCTTCCTTCCCCTCTCCCTCAGGGCCTCGATGAGGGAATCGAGGCTCTCGTAGGAGCCCTCGCCCTCGATCGAGTACCCGCACTCCATCAGCCCGGCCAGCTCCCTGGTGAGCTCGGAGAACCTCTTGAACTTGCCCGACTCCAGGGTCTCGTGGCTCAGCCTGGTCACGAACACCTCGTCGTCACCCCTGGTCCACAGAACCAGGAAGCCTCCGTTTCCCCCCTCCTCGGAGAGCAGCCAGCGTGACACGTCAACCCCCTTGAGCTTCAAGAGCTCTACCACCTCTGAGGCCCCCTCCTCTGATTGGAGAGAGGAGAGCATGCCCTGGACCTCGTCGCTCGCAGCCACGACCTCGAGCAACTTAGGGTCCATTCCCCTCTTCTCAAAGCCGCGAACCAGGGACTCCCTCTCCTGGTAGAGCTCCACGAGGCTTCTGAGCTCCTCCTCGGAGAGCACCTCTCCCCCGTTCCTCTTCACCGACACCCCCTTTATTCCCCTCTGAATCAGGTAGGCATCGAGTTCCTCGTCGTTGGCAAGGTACCTCTCCTCCTTG
>CAZMTB010000204.1:0-1828 GCA_964569095.1 uncultured Aquificales bacterium | reverse complement strand
CTGGTTGCCTTGAGCCACGAGACGGGGATTCCCCTCTACCAGGACCTGGGGAGCGGTAGCCTGGTTGAGATGAGGAGGAAGGGTCTTCCCCACGAGCCCACCGTCCAGGAGAGCGTAAAGGCAGGGGTGGACCTGGTCTCTTTCAGCGGGGACAAGCTGCTCGGGGCAGGACAGGCGGGTATCATCGTTGGCAAGAAGGAGTTTATCGAGAAGATTCGCAGAAACCCCCTCAACAGGGCCCTTCGCATAGGCAAGCTCACCTTGGCGGCCCTGGAGGCCACCTTGAGGCTCTACCTTGACGAGGAGAGGGTGTGGGAGAGGCTACCTGCGCTGCGCATGATCTCTACGCCGGTGGAAGATCTCATGGCCAGGGCATCCCTGGTGGCGGACGGGATTAAGGTGCTCTCCCAGAAGGGGTTCGTCGTTGGCATAGAGAAGCAGAGCTCCGCGGTGGGAGGTGGTGCCCTGCCCTTGGTGGAGATGCCCACCGTGGCGGTTACCTTGAGGCACCAGAGCATGGTGGCCTCCCAGGTGGAGGCGGGCTTGCGGCTGGCCAATCCACCGGTGATTGGAAGGATTCAGGAGAACAAGGTGTGCCTCGACATGCGCACCGTTGGAGACGACGAGGTCGAGTTGCTGGTCTCCGTGGTGGTAGGGGTGCTGGGCAAATGAGATACGTGGTTCTGGGCACTGCCGGTCACATAGACCACGGAAAGACCACCCTGGTGAAGGCCCTGACGGGCATAGATACCGACAGGCTTCGGGAGGAGAAGGAGAGGGGAATCACCATAGACCTGGGATTTGCCCACCTGGACCTCTCCAGGGACCTGAGGGTGGGGATAGTTGACGTTCCGGGGCACGAGAAGTTCGTGCGCAACATGGTGGCGGGGGTTTGGGGCATAGACCTGGTTCTGCTGGTGGTGGCCGCCGACGAGGGGGTGATGCCCCAAACCAAGGAGCACCTTGAGATCTGCCAGCTGATAGGCGTGAAGAGGGGACTGGTGGCGATCACCAAGGCCGATGCCGTGGAGCCAGAGATGGTGGAGCTATGCGTCCACGAGGTGGAGGAGTTCTTGAGGGGCACCTTCCTGGAAGGGGTGTCCATCGTGCCCGTGTCGGGCGTTACGGGTGAGGGCATTCCGGAGCTCAAGAGGGAGATAGGGGAGCTATGCAGGGCCGTTCCCTCCAGGTCTCATGATGGAGTCTTCAGGTTACCCGTTGACAGGTCGTTCATAATGAAGGGGTTTGGGGTGGTGATAACGGGTACCGCCATCTCGGGTAGCGTGGCCATAGGAGACGAGGTGGAGATACTTCCCCTCCACAAGACCCCTCGCATCAGGGGAATCCAGGTGCACGGGAGTGCCGTTGAGAGGGCACACTCCGGCCAAAGGGTGGCAATAAACTTCAGGGGTATTGAGAAGGACGAGATGGAGAGGGGTTTCCAGGTGGTATCCCCAGGCCACCTGAGGGAGTCGAGCTTCATGGACCTTCGCCTCTGCTTCCTGAAAGACGCTCCCAAGGTGAAGGACCTAACACCTGTGCACTTTCACTGCGGAACCGCAAACGTGGTGGGTAGGCTGAAGATTCTCTCGGGCAGGTCGGTGATGCTGCCGGGAGAGGAGGGGTTCGTGAGGATACACCTGGAGACCCCGGTGGTGGCTGCCCCAAACGACCCTTTCGTTGTCAGGCGTTTCTCTCCGGTGATCACCATTGGCGGCGGAACCGTGGTGGATAGCAACCCCGACAGGAGAAGGCTCTCAAGGTCGAAGCTGCTGGAGAGGCTGGAACACCTCTACGGCCTAGACGATGCGGGCCGTGTGGAGGCCTT
>CAZMTB010000203.1:0-3834 GCA_964569095.1 uncultured Aquificales bacterium | reverse complement strand
GGCGGCTGCCCTGGCCGCCCTGGACGACGAGGACCACGTTAGGCGCTCCCAGAGCCTCGTGTGGGAAGAGCTCCTCTTCCTGGAGGACGAGCTCGGGAGGATGGGGCTTCAGACGGTGCCCTCGGTTGCGAACTTCCTGCTGGTGAAGGTGGGAGATGGTAACAAGGTCTTCCAGGAGCTCCTGAAGAGGGGAGTAATCGTGAGGGCCATGGGTGGATACGGCCTGCACCAGTACGTTAGGGTTACTGTGGGAACCAGGGAAGAGAACGAGGAGTTTCTCAGGGCCCTGGGAGAGGTTCTGGGTACCCGGGGCTGAGCAGGGGGGATGGCCATGATCTGGCAGCCGGAGTTTGAGACGCTTCCCAGGGACGAGCTCGAGTCGCTTCAGCTCTTCAACCTGAAGAGAACGGTTAGAAGGGTCTACGAGAGGGTTCCCTTCTACAGGGAGAAGATGGACTCCCTCGGCGTGAAACCCCAGGACATCCGCACCTTGGAGGACCTCAGGCACCTTCCCTTCACCACCAAGGACGATCTGAGGGAGAACTACCCCTACGGCCTCTTTGCCGTGCCCATGGACGAGGTGGTGAGGGTGCACTCCTCCTCGGGGACCACGGGCAAGCCCACGGTGGTGGGGTACTCCCAGAAGGACCTCGAGACCTGGTCAAACCTCACCGCCCGGGTGCTGACGGCAGGGGGACTCACCAAGAACGACGTGGTCCAGATCTCCTTCGGGTACGGCCTCTTCACCGGTGGCTTCGGTCTCCACTACGGGGCGGAGCGCGTTGGGGCAACGGTTATCCCCGTCTCCAGCGGAAACACCCATCGGCAGGTGCTGGTGATGAAGGACTACGGCACCACCGCCCTCATCTGTACCCCCTCCTACGCCCTCCACGTGGCGGAGGTGATGGAGGAGATGGGAATAGAGCCCAAGGAGCTCTCCCTTAGGCTGGGCATGTTCGGTGCCGAACCCTGGACGGAGGCCATGAGAAGGGAGATCGAGGAGAGGTTGGGCGTGGATGCCACCGACAACTACGGTCTAAGCGAGATCATCGGTCCGGGGGTCTCCGGGGAGTGCATAGAGGCCAAGCACGGTCTCCACATCTTCGAAGACCACTTTCTGCCTGAGATAATAGATCCCTCCTCTGGTGAACCCCTTCCCATGGGAGAGCAAGGGGAGCTGGTGGTGACCACCCTAACCAAGGAGGCGCTGCCTCTCCTCAGGTACCGTACAAGGGACATCACCAGGCTATTCCTCGAGGACTGCCCCTGTGGACGCACCTTCGTGAAGATGGAGAAGCCCCAAGGCAGAACCGACGACATGCTCATCGTCAGGGGGGTCAACATCTTTCCCTCCCAGGTGGAGGAGGTGCTTCTCTCCATCAAGGACACCGCTCCCCACTTCCAGTTGGTGGTGGATCGCAAGGGTTACCTCGACACCCTGGAGGTGTGGGTGGAGACCTCGGAGGACTTCTTCTTCGACTCGATGCGGAAGCAGAAGGAGCTGGTGGACACGATCACCCACCGGATATCCGAGGTGCTTGGGATAAGCGTGAAGGTGAAGCTGGTGGAGCCCCACACAATCGAGCGCACCACCGGCAAGGCCAAGAGGGTGGTGGACAGAAGGGAGCTGAAGTAGCCTCCCATGGGGTCCCAGGTCAGACTGCTGCTTGGCAACGAGGCCATTGCCAGGGGTGCCCTTGAGGCGGGTTGCAGGGTGGCCTACTCCTACCCTGGTACTCCATCCTCAGAGATCCTGCCTGCCTTCTCCCGCTGGGCCAGAGAGGAGGGGGAGGAGGTGATCTGCCGGTGGGCGGTAAACGAGAAGGTGGCCTACGAGCTGGCACTCGCCGCCGCCTACACGGGTAGGTTCGCCATGGTCTCCATGAAGCAGGTGGGCCTCAACGTGGCCATGGATCCATTCATGAGCTCTGCCTACACCGGGGTTAAGGGGGCCCTGGTGCTGGTCTCGGTGGACGATCCAGGACCCCACAGCTCACAGACGGAGCAGGACTCCAGGCAGATGGCGGTTGCTGCCAAGGTGCCCGTGCTGGATCCCGTGTCCCCCTCGGATGCCAGGGAGGCCGTGGTAGAGGCGTTTGGTCTCTCTTGCCGGTACCAGATGCCCGTGATGGTGCGACCGGTGCTCAGGGTGGCCCACTCGAGGCAGAGCGTTGCCCTGGGACGCCTGGGACCGGTTCCAGAAGATCTCGGTTTCGAGAGGAATCCGTCTCGCTGGGCGGCGACACCGGTTTACAGGTACCGGCTTCACCTGGAGCTGAACGAGAAGGTGGACGCCCTTGCCAAGGAGGAGGGAGAGAGGCTCTTTCGGCAGCTGGAGGCACTCTCGCCGGGTCCCATCTGCGTGGTGGCCTCTGGGGTGGCCTGGGCCTACGCCAAAGACCTTTTTGGAGACCGGTTGCCGGTGATTAGGGTGCGCCAACCCTACCCTGTGGAGATAGAGGCCCTCGCAGCGATTCAGGAGCGCTTTGAGAGGGTGCTGGTGCTGGAGGAGACCGATCCCGTCCTGGAGGCCCTCTTTCCCCGTTCGAGGGGTCTCTTTGGCAGGCTGACGGGGCACGTGCCCTGGGCTGGAGAGCTAACCCTGGAGGCGGTGAGGGGGGCCGTGGAGGGGATAGAGAAGCCCCGCTCATCCCGGGGGGTGGGATTTGAACCCGGTTCACAGGGGCAGGATGAGGAGACCTCTCCTTCTCTCGATGGTGAGCCCACGGTTAAGCCGAGGCTCTGCCCGGGCTGTGGTCACAGGCCCGTTTTCTACCTCATGAAGAGGCTCTTCCCCAAGGGGGTGTTTCCCGGCGACATCGGATGCTACACCTTGGGGGTGAATCTGGGGGCGGTGGACACCTGTCTCTGCATGGGAGCGGCGGTCTCCGTTGCCTCTGGGCTCAGCGTCTCTCTGGGAAGAGAGGTGCCCGTGGTGGCCACCATAGGAGACTCCACCTTCTACCATTCGGGGATACCCCCTCTGGTGGATGCCGTGGAGTCGGGGGCATCTTTCGTTCTCGTGATCCTTGACAACGGCACCACGGCAATGACCGGAGGACAACCCACCCCTGCGGATGGCGGGCCTTCGATAGAGTCCTTGGTTAGGGGGTGTGGGGTCCCCTTCGTGGAGAAGGTCCACACCTACCAGGTGGATAGCCTGAGGGACTCCCTCTTGCGTGCCGTGGAGTTTGCGTCCCAGGGCAGAGGGGTGGCGGTTCTCGTCTGCGAGAGCCCCTGCGTGGTCTACGGCAGGGTTCCCAAGGGTAGTCCCGTTGCAATAACCGATGCCTGCACCGGATGTGGGCTCTGCGTGGAGCGCTTCGAGTGTCCGGCCCTCCACCTTGATGGGGATAGGGCTGTGGTAGACGAGACGGCCTGCACGGGCTGCGGCGTTTGCGTCTCCGTCTGTCCCGTAGGGGCCATCACCACCTGATCCTCTGTTGACAGGTGGGGCACCTTCGGTGTATCCCGCCTCTCCATGAACGCAGGTGTCAAGCTCTTTGTCTCTACCTTCCTGCTCCTATTTCTCGCGGAGATAGGGGACAAGACCCAGCTTGCTACCCTGGGGCTTGCCTCTGACAGGGGGCGATCTGCCCTCATCGTGTTTCTCGCCTCTGCCTCTGCCCTGGTCTGCACATCCCTCATTGCCGTACTGGTGGGGCACGCCCTTGGTGAGATGCTTCCCCAGAGGCTGATACGCTGGGTGGGAGGAGTTCTCTTCATCGTCATGGGACTGCTGATGCTGGGAGGGAAGCTGTGATGGCCAAGCCGCCTCCCCTGGACGTAGGGACCATGCAGCGTCTCATCGCCGTTGCCATGAAGCGGGAGGAG
>CAZMTB010000202.1:0-5251 GCA_964569095.1 uncultured Aquificales bacterium | reverse complement strand
GCAACTATAAAATAACACATCAATATAGTTATAGAAAGAATCTTAGTGAGATTTTTAGTTGATGATAACGAAGCGCTGATAATAACTGACAATATTTCTTTCATAATAATCACCTCATTAGTATACCTTATTGATTTTATTATAAGCGTTGATGAAAAAGGGAAATGTGAGGTGATTTTTGGAAAGATTGATTGAAAATCGATGTGGTCAATTTGATAATATTAGCGTACAAGTGCTCGGTTGTTCACATTTGTGTGTATTTTTGACTCTTCTATTCTATCCTGGGCCACGTTTAAGCCTGAAGTGGTACCCCTTTTCTGCCTGGTGCTACTATTCTCCATCACCGCGTAGAGTAGCAAAAAACCAAGGGCAAAGAAGAGAGAAGCCGGCCAACACGGGTATCCTGCTCTTCTTTGGAAGTGATCCAGTGATTAGTACAGAGGCGACCAAGAAAGAAGTGAAGAGGTGACTGCCAAGATGAGCACAGGGTCGTCTCGCGCGTCTTCGTAACCGTTGATGACATTCAAAAAAGGACCTACCCTTCTTCATAAACGTGCGACGCGAGGGCGTAGCGGCACGAGCGGAGACGTTGCTGCCCTTGTGGAGAAGACAGAAGAAAGCCTCTCTGCGGCAAAATTGCCTTCGTTGCCGTGCTACCCCATCATCTCCTCTGCCAACCGCCTTGCCTCTTTGAAGTCGGTCTTTCCGCTGGCGAGCCTGGGTAGCGAGTCAACCTTGAAGACCCGGGACGGGCGCATGAGGGCAGGTACGTTGCTTGACCTTATTCTCTCCATCACCTCCCCGGGCTCAAGCTCTGCAGAGTAGAGCAGCACCACCGTTTCGCCCTTCTTCTCATCCGGCAAACCCACCGCCACCGCCTCGAATCCATCCTCGAATAGACCCTCCACCTGCTCCTCTACCCCTCCGAGGCTGATCATCTCGCCCCCAACCTTTGCAAACCTGCTGTAGCGATCAACTATGAAGATGAACCCGTCTTCGTCTATGTGTCCCTTGTCCCCCGTTTTGTAGAACCTCGCTCCCCCTATCTCTGCCATGGCCTGGGCAGTGCGCTGGGGATCTTTCAGGTATCCCTTCATCACCTGCACCCCCGCCACCACGATGAGGCCATCCTCACCTGCAGGAAGCACCTCCATGGTTTCAGGATCCACCACCTCCACCACCGTTCCGGGGATGGCCTGGCCCACGCTTCCCGGCTTGTTTCCCACGATCACCTGGAAGGTATGGGGATCTATGGCGTCGGGCATGTTCACCGAGATCACCGGAGAGGTCTCGGTGGTGCCGTATCCCTCGAACAGCTCAACCCCAAACTTGGCCTTGAAGGCCGCTTTTATCTCTGGCTTGAGCCTCTCGGCGCCTGCCACTGCCATGCGCAGGGTGGCAAACATGAGGGGATGAAGCCTCTTGTTCTTGGTGTATAGGCGGAAGAAGGTGGATGTTCCAAACAAAATGGTGGCCCTGTACCTGACCGCCATCTTGCCCACGGCAACGGCGTCGGTAGGGTCGGGAACGCAGGCCATGGGTATCCCCTCGCATAGGGGAAGAAGGGTGGTGACAGTCAGGCCAAAGGAGTGAAACATGGGCAACGAGTTGAGAATGAGGTCTTCGTCCTGAAAGTTCACCATGGCTCCCACCTGCTTGATGTTGCCAACCAGGTTCTTGTGGGTCAGCTCCACCCCCTTGGGAATCCCCTCGCTACCGCTGCTGAAGAGTATGGTGGCGGTCTCTTCCAGGCCCACCTTCTCGAAGTGGCGCATCCTCAGCACCCAGGCGGGGAGCAACAACGCCTCAAGAAAGGCCCGGCGCTTCTCCCTGTCAGAGAAGCCCTTAGCCACATCCTCGGCGTAGATCACCCCGTCTCCAAGCACCCCGCCAAGATCGAACCCCTTGGAAGAGAGCCGTCTCAGGAAGAGGCTGGAGGCGATAACCCTCTTCAATTCCGCCCTCTCCATCGCCGCCTCCAGGGCACCTGGAGCCATGGTGTAGTTGAGGTTAACGGGGCGCTTTCCCATCACCAGAAGGGCCATGTTCACCACCGCTCCCGCCGTGGAGGTGGGCAGGATAACCCCCACGTTCACCTCGTCCCTCAGGGGCCCACGCAGGGCCCTCGCAAATAGAAGCACCGCGCTCAAAAACCTCACCCTGCTCAACCGGGCACCGGTGGCGTCTGCCACTGCAAGCTTGAAGGGACCAGACTTGCAACGCCTGAGCCATTGGTAATGCAGGGGTTCCATGCGAGACACCGTGGCCTCCCAGGCCTTCATGGAGAGTGCCTTCACCGCCTGCTTCACCTGGTGGGCCGTGGCATCAGGAGGCAGGGGCTCTCCAAACACGACTCCAATATCCCTGCGGGTTCCGGTCTTGGAGACCAGGCGGTACCGCGACTCCGCCCGTGAGAAGGTGGAACCCCAAAGGCCGTGGAGGTAAAAGGGAACGATGGGGTTCTTCAATCCCTTCATGATCAGCTCGAAGCCCCTTTTGAACTCCCCGAGCTGGCCGTTGTAGCTTATGCGTCCCTCGGGAAAGATGGCCACCACCTCCCCGTTCTCCAGGCGCCTGCGCACCTCCTCCATGGCCTCCCTGCTCGACACCCCCGAGATGGGAATCACCTGGAACCACCTCAAGAACCACCGCAGGTACCACTGATCGTAGATGCGCCTCGTCATCACGAACTTCACAGACCGGGGAGAGGCAACCTGCAGTATCAGCCAGTCTATCCAGCTCACGTGGTTGCCGAGGAGCAGGGCCCCACCTGCCTGCGGCAGGTTTTCAATGCCCATGACGAAGAGGCGATAGCGGGTCTTCAATATGGGCAGAAGCAGCAGTCTTCCCACCAGCTGGGGAATCTTCGAGAATATGTAAACGCTGCAGGCAAAGGTGATAACCGCCGCAATGTAGAATATTCCCCTGGACGAAAACCCCACGGCAACCAGCACCACCGTTGCAACGAGGAAGAGTATCATCACCAGGTTCTGCACAAAGTTGCTACCCGCCAAGACGGTTCCCATCTTCTCCCGGGGCGCCAGGTACTGGAGGGCGGCGTTGAAGGGTACCACTACCAATCCTCCGAAGAACCCGAAGGAGACGCTTGCCCCCACCATCAAGGGCACCGTATTCGCCCTTGCAAAGACCAGGAGGGCACAGAACATCCCTATTGCCCCCAGGGGAATGATGCCAAACTCTATTCTCTTCCTCGACGCCCTCCCCGCCACCAAGGAACCCACGATCAAGCCCACTGCACTAACGGCCAGGATTCCCTGGATGACCACCGTGTTCTCGTCCCCCAGCACCGCCTTGTAGTGGGCGGGAAACGCCGCCACCGCGAGCTGGGAGACACCCCAGAAGAGGCTGAGTCCCATTATGCAGAGCCACACTATGCGGTTCTCGGTGATGAGGGAGAGGTTTCTCTTGAGGTAGCCCAGGTGAAGGTACTCCCCCAGTCGAAAGACCAGGTCCCGCTCTTGAACGCCGGTATCGGGAATTTTAAACGCAAACCAGCTCTCTGCCAGGGTCATTGCCACCAAGAACCAGCCTATTGGTGCAATGGAGGGAAGTATCTGGTGGGGCTGGGTTCCTCCCTTGTAGAGGATCTCGAAGAAGACCGAGAAGAGCACCGAGCTGCCCAGGATGGCAGTAATGGTGGCCGCCTGGACGATGCCGTTGGCGTAGGCAAGCCTCTCAGCCCCCACCAGTTCCTTGATCAACCCGTACTTGGCAGGAGAGTAGATGGCGCTTTGGACGGCCAGAAGAAAGGTGATGGAGAAGGCCAGGTAGAACCATCCGGCGTAGTAGCTGTAGGTAGCCAGCAGGGCCAACACCACGCTGGCAAGGGCGGCGTAACGGGCCACCGAGACCTTCAGAAAACGATCGCTAACGAACCCGGCGGGAGAGAAAAGCAGGACGAAAGGAATAAGAATCAACGCGTTGACCACGGCGCTGAGAACGATGAGGGTGCCCCCGCTGAAGCTCTTGATGAGAACGTTCTGTATGGTGATCTTGTGGGCGATGTCGGTCATGGCGTTGAAGACGAGCACGAGAAGAAAGGGCAGAAAACCCTTAACCCTCCAAACGCTCTCTTCTCTCATCTCCCCTCCCCGACGATAACCAAACAGAAAGAGTCCACCCTTGGCGGAGGGGGAGGGATTCGAACCCCCGGCACCGTTAAGGTGCAGATGATTTCAAGTCACCCGCCTTCGACCAGACTCGGCCACCCCTCCGCAAGGCAAGTGAGTAATCATAGTCGTTGCCCTTTCCAAGTCAAGCGTGGTATTGGCCGTTTCTTCAGCAGGGTGAAGGGAGGAGAGGTGCCTGAGAGGGTGACGGTGATCGGAGGAGGCCTCGCGGGAACCGAGGCCGCGTACCAGCTCGCCAAGAGGGGCGTGAAGGTGAGACTGGTGGAGATGCGCCCACGGGTCTCAACCCCTGCCCACAAGACGGGGGAGCTGGCGGAACTGGTGTGCAGCAACTCCCTGAAGTCCATGGAGACCCTCACCGCCTCCGGGCTTCTCAAGCTGGAGCTGGAGAGGCTGGTCTCCCTGGTGATGAGGACAGCGAGAGAGACGGCCATTCCCGGGGGTAGCGCCCTAACCGTTGACCGAAGCCTCTTTGCCAAGAGGATAACCGAGATCTTGACCAACCACCCCCAGGTGGAGGTGGTGAGAGAAGAGGCCACGGAGCTGGTGGAGGATAGGCCACTGGTGGTGGCAACGGGGCCACTCACCTCCCCCGCCCTCTCCGAGCACCTGCAGGGGATACTGGGAGACGACTCCCTCTACTTCTACGACGCCATCGCCCCGATCGTGAGCCTCCACAGCATAGAGATGGAACACGCCTTCTGGGCATCACGCTACGGAAAAGGCGGAGACGACTACCTCAACTGTCCCCTCACCAGGGAGGAGTACGAGGCGTTCTACCAGGCCCTGGTGGAGGCGGATCCCGTTCCCCTGCACAGCTTCGAAAACCCCACCTACTTCGAGGGCTGCCAGCCCATAGAGGAGCTGGCGAGACGGGGAAAGAAGACCCTGCTATTCGGTCCCATGAGACCGGTGGGCCTGGTGGATCCCAGGACGGGAAAGAGACCCTACGCGGTGGTTCAGCTCAGAAAGGAGAACGCCGAAGGCACCATGCTCAACATGGTGGGGTTCCAGACCCGGTTAAGGTACCCCGACCAGAAGAGGGTCTTCTCGCTGGTACCCGCCTTGAGGAACGCCGAGTTCCTTCGCTACGGCAGCAT
>CAZMTB010000201.1:0-3823 GCA_964569095.1 uncultured Aquificales bacterium | reverse complement strand
AGTGGCAAGATTGGGAAGGTAGGGCATGTGAACCACCACAGGTTCTATGCCCATCTCCTGGGCCTTGCCGGCCAACCCCTCGTCATGCTCTTCCAAGGGCTTAGCCCGCCAGCCCCTGGGGTTCCTCGAAAACATCTGGATCGTCTCGCAACCCAACTCCACCCCCTCCTTGAGGGTACTAAAGAAACCCTTCCCAATGGAGAGGTGAAAACCAAATCTCAACTCACTCTCCCTTTTTTAAAAGGTGGGTACGGTTACGTCCAGACTCCTTGGCTATGTAGAGGGCCTTGTCTGCCCTCGAAAGCAACTCCTCAACGGTGTCGTCGGTGGCCGCCTGGGTAACCCCCGCGCTGAAGGTCACCGGTATCCTGTTCCCCTTCAGCATGAACTTGTGGTTAGCAACGGTCTCCCTCGCCTTCTCAACCGCCTCAAAGGCCTGCTCGGCAGAGGTGTCAGGATAGACTATGCAAAACTCCTCGCCCCCGTACCTAGCCACTATGTCGACCTTTCGCGATCTGCTCCTGAGAATCTTAGCGAGAGAAGCCAACACCTTGTCGCCCACAATATGGCCGTAGGTGTCGTTTATGCTCTTGAAGTGGTCAATGTCTATTATGGCCACCGAGAAGATAGACCCATACCTGAAGGAACGCTCAAGTTCCCGGTTAAGTTCCGAATCCAAGGCGCGGCGGTTGAGCAGACCCGTCAGTTCGTCAACGCTGGAGATCTCGCGGTAGAAGTCGAGCTCCTTCTTTATCTCGTTAAGCTGTTCCATGGAGGCGTTGAGTTCCTTCTTAGCGTTGGCAAGCTCTTGCTTCATGCTCTCTATGGTCTTCCTCATCCCCTTTGAAAGAGAGACCAGGCTCTTCACCATGTCTTCAAGGCTTTCGAGCTGGATGGTCTCTTCCAACTCCCTCAGGTGAAGCTCCATCTCTTTGGAGAAGTTCGTCTCTCCCGTATCCAAGGACTTTATGCCTTCGGCAACCAGAGAGAGTATCTGCCGAATAGACTCGTTTATCTTCTCACGTTCTATAGACTCCAGGCGCTTCCGATCCCTGGCAATATTCTCCACCCTTCGGAGTATGTCCTGCTCGTAGAGGGCAAGCTCATCCTCTTGTATTCTCTTTATAGTTAGGTCGATAACGTCATTTATGTCCTCTATGTCCCTGTCCAGCTTCAGGTTCTCCAGCACCCTTACCACCGAGTCCTTCAGCAGGTTCAATGTGTTAACATCCAGGCACTTCAGGTTCTCGTGGGCCTGCGTGACCAGCTCGTTTATTCTCTCCAGGGCCTCGTCCAAGGTCTTGGGCGAGGGCACCTCAAAGGGATCAACCCCCACCACTTCACACAGATGGTCAATGAGAGTTGCGAGATCGTGGGAAAGGTCCTTATCCTCTGCCTCAGGAGAGAGCTCCAACAGAAGGGAGAATTCGTCTCTCACCAGCTTGAAGTCACGAACCTCATCTGCCCCTTTTATAAGATCCCTCAGGTAGTTACACTTATCCTCGTTAAGCCCGAGCCTCACCCTCAGCAGGGCAAGTAGAGACAACAGAACCTCCCTGCACTCCTCCTTGATCTTGCTCTCCTCCATGAATCCTCCTCCTCTAACCAACGCCTTTTGACCTTCCTGTATCCGGGGAATATATATCAAGAGTAGGAAAGGATAAAGAGAATGGGAAAGGGAAGAGAAGATACCAGTGGATTGGTGAACTCTCTCGAAACCCTCAGCGCAAGGATACGGGAGGAGGTTGCCAAGGAAGAAGGTGTGGACTGGAAGAGGGTCAGAGAGTATATGGACCAGCGGGAGAGAATTATCAGGTCTATCGGAAGGATAAGGTCTATGCCTACCCGCGAGCAGAACCGAATAAGAAGACTACTGGAGAAAGATAAAGAGACGATCAGGAAGATAGAAGAGATGAAGGACAAGGTGGCAGCCCAGATGAGACGGTTGGGCAACCAAGAAGCCGGTAAGGTGTTGGACACGAGGGGATAAGCCCGTGTATTCGCGAAGCACCATGCACCTGTTGTTGAAGTCGGCCTTTCTCTACAACGAGCTGGCCTACCTAAACCGACCGGTGACCAGGGAGCTCGACCGGAACGCCGTGGTTGACCGCAGGGAGAGAGAAAGGGAACGCACCCAGGAAAGCAGAGAAGGTAGGGAGGCTGAACCATGGAGAAGAGGGGTGAATGTAAAGGCATGAAGGAAGAAGGGCGTACGTTTGCGAGAACGAAGGTGCGCATTCCCTTCAAGGCAAGGTTTTTGAAAGAGGATGAGATAGAAGAAGAGGTAGAGAAGATCTGTTCGGGACTGGGAAGGGGAGACGCAGAGTACAAGGAGATAAAGAACATCCGCAGGGTGTTGAAGGACAAGTACAAGATACAGACAACACGGGAAGAGAGCATGTTCATAATAGACATGCTGGCGGCGATATGGATGAAGCTGGACAGAATAGAGAAGCACCTGGGCACCACACCTCCCATACCCGCAGACTTCGAAGGAGCAACCCACGACATCAGCGGTAGCGGCTTCTCCTTCTACAGCGAGAACGAGATTCAAGAAGAACGCCTTCTCTACATCTTCTTACAGCTACCCCTATTCCCCAAGAACGGAATAGAGGCCATCGCCCGTATCACGCGGTGCTCAAAGGAGGAAGACCACTGGCTAATAGGTGCGACCTTTGACTTTATCAGGGAAGACGACAGGGAAGACCTGATAAAGTTCAGCTTTATGAAGGCAAGGGAGATGCTTGCCCGAAGGGAGAAAGGCTCACATTGAATCCCGTATTGGCCATCCTTTTTGGGCTGCAGTTGGTACTGGATGTGGTTATTATCGCCCTGCTCTTTCTGAGGTGCAGGGGCATAAACCAAACAGAGAACGACTCCCAAAAGAAGGAGCTTGAACGGGAGATAGAACTGTACCAATCCGTAATAGAGGAGGCCAAAGGAGCGGTCGTGAACGCCAAGATAGCCATAGAAAACCTGATACGACTGAAGAAAGAGACCCAGCAAGCCGGAGAGAAGGCGAGAAGAGAGGTGGAAGAGGCAGCATCCCGTGCAGAAGAGAAGGTGATTTCGAGAATAGAACAGATGGAAACCCTCTACAGCCAGCTCATGCAACACGAAGAAGTAGAGAGATTCAAAGCCATGTTGATACATAACATGATAGAACAGGGAAGGAGCAGCCAGGAGATTGCCGAAGAACTAGGGCTGCCCTTCGGAGAGGTAGAGCTAATAGCCCGAATGAGGCAGAGGAGAACCAATGTGTAGAAGAGTGGCAACAGAAGAACGAACCACGAAAGAGACCAGCATAGCCGCGGAGTTAAACTTGGATGGCGAGGGCATCACCAGCATAGAGCATCCATCGGGGTTTCTCTCTCACATGCTGGACTCCATGTGTCGCCACGGGGGGTTCGATCTCAATCTCAAGGCCAGTGGTGACGTAGAGGTGGACCATCACCACCTGGTTGAAGACACGGGAATAGTTCTGGGAACTGCGTTCAGAGCCGCCCTCGGAGGGATGGAGGGAGTAGAAAGGTTCGGAGAGGCAATAGTGCCCATGGACGAATCACTGGCTCTGGTTGCCATTGACATCTCGGGGCGGGACGGCCTCTTCTTCGACGCCTCCTTCCCCTCTCCACGGGTGGGAGAGTTCGACACCGAGCTGGTGGAGGAGTTCTTCACTGGATTCGTCAGGGGAAGCCGCATCACCCTCCACGTGAAGCTACTCGCCGGAGGCAACACCCACCACTCCATAGAGGCCATATTCAAGGCCTTTGGGAGGGCACTGGCCAGGGCAACGACAAAGGGAGATAGAAGCGGCATTCCC
>CAZMTB010000200.1:0-3706 GCA_964569095.1 uncultured Aquificales bacterium | reverse complement strand
AAGGGGATGCCTGCCTGGACTGCCAACACCAAGGCCATCTTTTCTGTCGAGACGAACCCCAGCCTCTCCAGTGTCTGTCCCAGGAGCTCTCCCGTTCTCCTCTGTTCTTTCAGAGCAACCTCGAGCTTGGATGGGGTTAGGAACCCCATCTCTACCAGGAGATCTCCTAACCGCCTCTTTGCCATGCTACCAGGTACCTTTCTCCCTCTTCATGGCCTCTATTCCCGTTCCCTCTCGGCTCTTCTCAAGGTCGTAGAGGCGCTTGGCAACCCTGTTTATCTGTTGCTTTGAAAGGGACTTGTAGTGGCTTAGCAGCTCTTTGTAGAGGGCGATGGCCTCTTCGTACCTTTCGCACCTGTCCATGGCTAGAGCGAGGTTATAGATCACTTTGGGGTTGTTGGGTTCCAGCTCCAACGCCTGGGAAAGGATCCGCTGGGCGTCGGTTGGACAGCCCTCTGCCAGGTATAGGGTTCCCAGGCCAAGCATGGCTGGAACGTATGAGGGATTCATACTGAGGGCTTGGCTCCAGAGACCCTCTGCCAGGAAGTAGTGTCCCCGTTTAAACTCTATGAAGGCCTTGTTGGTTACCACCTCCACCTTGTGGGGGGCAAAGGCAAATGCCTTGTTTATTAAGGGCTCTGCACGCCATACCATGCCTTTCTTGAGGTAGATGGAGGCCAGGTTGTTTAGGGCCTCGATGCAGTTGGGGTCTTTCTCCAGAACCTTTTTGTAAAGCTCTATTGCGTGGGTGTCGTCCCCCTTCTCCTGAAAGTCTATTGCCAAACGCAGGTACTTTCTCACCACCTCTTTGGGATTGGGTTTGGGGGCCTCCTTGAATGCCAACTCGGACTTGCCCGGTGGTATCTCCTCTACCCTCTCCTCCTGGTAATAGGGGTGCTCTTCTGAGCGGTGGGCATACACCTCAAGCTGTGGTTCAGGTGCGTTCTCCTTCCACGGGGGCGCGACTAGACTCTCCTCATGAATTCCCCTTCTTTTTTCGTGGCCGCTTTGCCCCTTTGCAATGGCTCTTTTCTTGAGAGAAGGGATGGGGGGAGTTGAGATCCCCCCTTTGCTCTCGATCTTCTTTCCCTGCCGTGGTGAGGGTGGTTGGGAAAGGGAGTGGTGTGAAGACGGAGAAGGGATGAGCTGGGTAGATTCTTCGCCCTTTGCTTGGGTTTTCTTGTTAGTTGCCGCTGGGACCTTTCTCCCTGTGGAGGACGCCGGCTTGCGGTTTCCAAAGGCTTCTCTCTTGGCTTGCCTTTCCGGCTGGGCGGACTTTCCCCTCTCTTCCTTTGGTTTCTTGACCTCCGTCTCTTCGGTGGCTCCCTCTTCCTTCGAGATCACTTTGGCTTCCGGTGTTTCTCTCTCTTCTGGTGCTTCTGCCTTAGCAAGAGGCTGAGAGGCATTCTCCTGGGCTTTTAGTACCCGCCACGGGGATTTCAGCTCCTGAACCTGAAGGGAGGAGTTTTCGGTGGAGGGGACTCCTTCCCTTGCCAGGGGTTCTTCCTGGGACGATTCTTGGGTTGTGGCCGTGGTAGGTTTTTCAGCCCGCGAAGGTGTGGCCGCCTCGCCCTTTGGTGGTGGGCTTTCTGAACGGTTGAAGGCCTCGGGCTGCACGGGGCCCTCTTTGGGGGCTACGGGCATGAGGTAGGCCAGGTCGCTGATGTTTCCCCCAAAGAGGTATAGGTAAGACGCAATGCCGCTCACCAGCCCCACGGCAACGATCAAGAAGACCACCAGTACCCAGAAGAGGGGTCCTCTCTTCTCACCCTTGGGTTTTGGAGGAGTCCGCAGGGGTGCACCTCCAACACCTTTATCGTGTTGGCCTTCCGATGCCTTCTCTTCCTCTGCCTTCCGCTGTAAGGCTTCTTCTATTATGCTCATGTTTTGCACCTATACCCCATCATGTTGTGTTTGAAAAGGGAGAAGCCTTTACAAAGTGTAGTGGCTTGCATACTCTCACCCCACCTATCGCAGCAGGGGGAAGAAGATGAAGAGGATAGTGGCCATAATAAAGCCCTTCAAGCTCGACGATGTGAAGGAGGCTTTGGAGGAGATAGGGGTTGCGGGGATAACCGTGATGGAGGTGAAGGGCTTCGGCCGCCAAAAGGGGCATACCGAACTCTACAAGGGAGCCGAGTATGTGATAGACTTTCTTCCCAAGATCCGCATAGAGGTTGTGGTGCCTGCAGAGATGGCTGCCGAGGTTGTTGATGCCATAGAACAGGCGGCTCGTACGGGGAGAATAGGAGACGGTAAGATTTTCGTGTCGCCTATTGAGGAGGCGGTGCGTATTCGAACAGGGGAGAGGGGAGAGTCGGCCTTGTAGGGCCTTGAAAGGGGAGTTTGCATAGTGGCGTTTGAACTTATTGGCGTTGCGTCTGATCACGGGGGATTTCACCTGAAAGAGGTTTTGAAGACCTTTCTCGAGAGCATTGGCTACACGGTTTTGGACTACGGAACCAAGAGCACCGACTCGGTGGATTACCCAGACTACGCTGCAGCCATCTGCCGTGGCATACTGAGCGGTCAGGTCGGCAGGGGAGTGCTGCTCTGCGGAACCGGCATAGGGGCCTCAATAGCAGCCAACAGGTTTAGGGGAATACGGGCGGCGCTCTGCCACGATGCCTACACTGCCGAAATGAGTCGTCGTCATAACGACTCCAATATACTCGTGATGGGGGGAAGGGTTATTGGGGAAGAGGTTGCGAAGCACATGTTGAGGGTGTGGCTTGACACCCCCTTCGAAGGGGGACGACACCACCGAAGACTCACCCTCATTGAATGGAACAGCAGGAAAGGAGAGTAGGCTCATGATGGAGCATATCTGGCAGTGCGACAGGGAGCTTGCAGAGGCCATACTGAACGAGGTGAAACGCCAGGCCTTCACTTTGGAGCTGATCGCTTCTGAGAACTTCGCCAGCCTTGCGGTGCTTCAGGCCCAAGGTTGCGTCATGACCAACAAGTACGCAGAGGGGTACCCCGCAAAGCGCTACTACGGCGGGTGCGGGTTCGTAGATGTGGCAGAGGAGCTTGCCCGCCAGAGGGCCAAGGAGCTCTTCGGCTGCGAACACGTGAACGTCCAACCTCACTCTGGCACCCAGGCTAACATGGCGGTCTACTTTGCGGTGTTGCAGCCCGGAGACACCATGCTTGCAATGAACCTTGCCCACGGTGGACATCTCTCTCACGGGGCTGCGGTGAACTTCTCTGGGAAGATGTACAATGTGGTCTTCTACGGTGTGAGCAGGGAAACGGAGACCATAGACTACGATGAGGTGGAGGAGATCGCTCTCAAGGAGCGTCCAAAACTCATCGTGGTGGGGGCCAGTGCCTATCCTAGGGTGATAGATTTTGAGCGTTTCAGGGGCATTGCCGACAGGTGTGGGGCCCTGCTTATGGCAGACATAGCCCACATTGCGGGCCTCGTTGCTGCGGGACTTCATCCATCTCCCTTTCCTCACTGCCACTTCGTGACCACCACAACCCACAAGACCCTAAGGGGACCCAGGGGTGGTATGATCATGTGCCACGAGGAGTTTGCCCAGGTGATCGACAAGACGGTGTTTCCCGGTATTCAAGGTGGGCCCCTGATGCACGTGATTGCCGCGAAGGCGGTTGCCTTCAAAGAGGCTTTGACTCCCCAATTCAAGGAGTATCAAAGGGCAATTGTTGAGAACGCCGCTGCCATGGCAGATGCC
The DNA here is from genome assembly GCA_964569095.1 of uncultured Aquificales bacterium. Taxonomy (GTDB): domain Bacteria; phylum Thermosulfidibacterota; class Thermosulfidibacteria; order Thermosulfidibacterales; family JALWSI01; genus JALWSI01. The sequence continues at coordinate 5 of CAZMTB010000200.1, read as the reverse complement.
CTTGC
>CAZMTB010000199.1:0-11527 GCA_964569095.1 uncultured Aquificales bacterium | reverse complement strand
ATATATAGTTAAGGGAACTACTCAACCTAAAATTGAGTTTTTATAAAAAATAATAATGATAAATCGGTTGGGGTGTCGTCAAGTGGTAAGACACGGGTCTTTGGAACCCGCATTCGGAGGTTCGAATCCTCCCACCCCAGCTTTGGGGCATAAGCGTCGAGGGAAGGAGAGAGACGGTGTCTTTTGATATCAAGGTCTTTTCTGGAAACGCCAACAGGGAGTTGGCCCAGGAGGTTTGCAGGTATCTCGGCATCCCCCTCGGGAACGCCAAGGTGAACAGGTTCAGCGACGGCGAGGTGAACGTCCAGATACTGGAGAATGTTAGGGGATACGACGTCTTCGTGGTTCAGCCCACCTGCACACCCGTTGACGAGAACCTCATGGAGCTTCTGGTGATGATAGACGCCTTGAAACGGGCCTCTGCGGACAGGATAACCGCCGTTATCCCCTATTACGGTTATGCCCGGCAGGACCGTAAGGTTCAGCCCAGGGTTCCCATAACCGCCAGGCTGGTCGCCGACCTTCTCACGGCGGCGGGTACCCACAGGGTGCTGACCGTTGACCTTCACGCCGGCCAGATACAGGGCTTCTTCGACATTCCCGTGGACAACCTTCAGGCCCTTCCCATATTCCTCGACTACGTTTCCCGTAAGTACAAGGGGGAGGATATGGTGGTGGTCTCTCCCGATGCCGGTGGAGTGGAGAGGGCGAGGGTGTTCGCCAAGCAGATGGAGTTGCCCCTTGCCATCATCGACAAGAGGCGCGAAGAGGCCAACGTGTCAGAGGTGATGAACGTCATTGGGGATGTGAGGGGCAAGAAGGCCATACTCCTCGACGACATGATAGATACCGCGGGCACTCTGGTGAACTCCGTGGAGGCGCTCATCAAGGAGGGGGCCACCGGTGCCATTGCCGCGGCCACCCACGGCGTATTCTCGGGTCCCGCTGCCCAGAGAATAGCCAACTCGAGGTTGGAAGAGGTGATAATCACAAACACCATTCCCCTGAACGAGGCCATGAGAAAGGTGAAGAGCCCCACCGTGACGGTTCTTTCTGTGGCAGACATGGTGGGAGAGGCGATAAACAGGATACACAAGGGCGAGTCCGTGAGTTCGCTCTTTGTCTGATACAAAAGTAAAAAGGAGAAGAAAAGGTATGGCAGAGAGAGAGAAGGTTGTGTTCAAGGCGAGACGCCGCGAGAAGACGGGAAAGGGCGTTGCTCGCAAGTTGAGGAGAGAGAGTAGGTTGCCCGCGATTCTCTACGGGCCTCACATCGATCCCGTTCCCTTGGACGTGGACACCAAGGGGGTTCTGAAGATTCTCAGGAAGGCGTCCGACGAGGTGCGCATCTGGGACTTGGAGCTGGAGGGTGAGGAGCCCCACAAGGTTATCATCAGGGACGTGCAGATACATCCCATAAGCAGGGAGCCCCTTCACGTGGACTTCTACGAGGTCACCTACGGTCAGCTTCTGAGGCTGGAGGTGCCCATCAGGATAGTGGGAGAGTCCGTTGGGGTGAAGAGGGGGGGTATCCTCGAGGTGCTCATGGACAGCGTGGAGATCGAGTGCTACCCCAAGGACCTCATTGAAGAGATCGTGGTGGACATCAGTTCTCTGGAAGAGGAGGATGCCCTCTTCGTCAGGGATCTTCCAGTGGGGGACGAGATAAGGATCCTCGAAGATCCCGACCAGCCCGTGGCCGTGGTGAGTGCCCCTGCCGTTGCCGAGGCCGAAGAGGGCGAGGAGGAAGAGGAAGAAGAGGAAGCCGGAGAGCCCGTAGAGTAGAAGCCTTTCGTGAAACTGGTGGTGGGGTTGGGTAATCCGGGTCCTGAGTACCTGCTCACCCGGCACAACGCCGGGTGGATGGTTGCAGACCTGCTGGCTGTGCTGTATGAAGCCCGCTGGAAACGGTGGAAGAGCTCCATGTTCTGCCGGATAGAGCTTGGGGGAGAGGAAGGGGTGCTGGTAAAGCCTCAAACCTACATGAACCGCAGCGGTCTCGCCGTACGGGAGTGGCTGGCCAGGGGGGAGTTCTCCCCAGAGGATATTCTGGTGCTCCACGACGAGGTTGACCTGCCCCAGGGGGTTCTCCGCTTGAAGATGGGGGGCGGTACCGCTGGACACAACGGTCTCAAGTCCATTGTCGAAGAGACTGGCACCTCGGACTTCGGCAGGTTGAGAATAGGGGTGGGGCGTCCGGAGGGCTCAAACGACCTTGCCCACTACCTGCTGGCCCCCTTGAGTGAAGAGGAGATGGATGGATTCATTCCCATTGTGAGGAGGGGGGCAGAGGCGGTGGAGCTTTGGTGGATGGAAGGAATGAACAGGGCAATGAACGTCGTTAACAGGAGGGAAGAGAACGGAAGGAGAGGAGGTGAGACTGCGCAGGAGGGTTTCTGAGGTTGGGTGCCTTTTCAGGTTTGTAGGTTTTTGGAGTGAACCGGGTAGAAAACTCGCAAGTTAAGGGAGGTATTTAGGAAATGGCTGAGTATGTTGTGTACGGTCCTATTCTCGGCGTGATCGGCCTGGTGGTGGCTGGTCTCATCTACCTCTACATCCTCAAGTTCCCCGTGGGGAACGAGGTGATGAGGGAGATATCCGACATGATTCACGAAGGCGCCATGGTCTTCCTGAAGCAGGAGTACAAGATCGTTGCCGCCTTCATCGTGGTGGTTGGCATTCTTCTGAGCATCTTCATCGGAACCTGGACGGGAGTGGCCTTTGCCATTGGCGCCGTCTGTTCTGCCATTGCAGGCGTGTTTGGCATGACCGCGGCCACCAGGGGAAACGTGAGAACCTCAGCCGCTGCCAACGAGTATGGCCAGGACAAGGCCCTGGTGGTGGCGTTCTTCAGCGGTTCCGTCATGGGTCTCTCTGTGGCCAGCTTGGGCCTGCTTGGCGTTAGCGTCTTCTTCCTCATCTTTGGAACCCACGATCCCAGCGTTCTCAACGGTTTCGCCATGGGTGCCTCCTTCATGGCCCTCTTCGCCAGGGTGGGAGGCGGTATCTACACCAAGTCTGCCGACGTGGGAGCCGACCTTGTTGGTAAGGTTGAGGCGGGTATTCCCGAGGACGACCCCAGGAACCCTGGCGTCATCGCAGACAACGTTGGTGACAACGTTGGTGACGTTGCGGGAATGGGTGCAGACCTCTTCGAGTCCTACGTTGAGTCCATCGTTGCCTGTATCGCCATCGCTGCCACCGCCGGCATGAGTGCCACCCAGACCTTCAACTGGATGGTATATCCCATACTGGTGGTCATGGTGGGTCTCATCGCCTCCATCATCGCGGTTCTCTCGATGATGGTCTTCAAAAACATGAATCCACAGGCCGCCCTTAGGTATGCCACCTTCGTGGCCGCCATCGTCTTGCTGGTGGTTGCGTATCCCCTCACCAAGGCCCTTGACATGCCCGTGGGCGTGTTCTGGGCGTTGGTTATCGGTACCTTTGTGGGTATCGCCATCGGTCTCATCACCGAGTACTACACCTCTGCCAAGCCCATCGTTAACATCGCCGAGGCCTCAAAGACCGGTGCTGCCACCAACATCATCACCGGATTCGCCGTGGGCATGGAGAGTACCGCCATCCCCGTGCTTCTGATGGCCATCGGCATCTACTTCGCCTTCAAGGCTGCTGGCATGTATGGTATTGCCCTTACCGCGGTGGGTATGCTTGGCACCATTGGAGTCACCATGAGCGTGGACGCATATGGTCCCGTTGCTGACAACGCCGGCGGTATCTCCGAGATGGCGGGTCTCGGCCCCGAGACCAGGCGGATCACCGACAGTCTCGACGCTCTGGGCAACACCACTGCCGCCATCGGCAAGGGTTTCGCCATCGGTTCTGCTGCAATGACCGCCTTGGCCCTATTCTCCGCCTACTCCAGCTCCGTTGGACTTAAGAGCATCGACGTCACCAAGTCAGACGTGGTGGCGGGTATCTTCATTGGAGGTATAATTCCCTTCCTGCTGGGCTCCTTCACCATGAGGTCGGTGGGTAAGGCCGCCATGGCCATGGTGGAAGAGATTCGTCGCCAGTTCCGCGAGATCCCCGGTCTTCTCGAGGGTAAGGCCAAGCCCGATCCTGCCAGCTGCGTGCGTATTGCCACCATCAACTCCCTCAAAGAGATGATCCTTCCAGGAGTGGGTGCAATCGTCTCTCCGGTGATCGTGGGTCTCGCCCTTGGGCCAGAGGCCCTGGGAGGCATGCTGGCTGGTGCCACCCTCTCGGGAGTTCTCATGGGAATCATGATGGCCAACGCCGGTGGTGCCTGGGACAACGCCAAGAAGTACATCGAGAAGGGCTTCTTCGGTGGCAAGGGCTCCGAGGCACACAAGGCGGCGGTGGTTGGTGACACCGTGGGAGACCCGTTCAAGGATACCACTGGTCCATCCATGAACATCCTCATCAAGCTGATGGCGGTGGTCTCCCTCACCCTGGCACCCATATTCGCCAGGATGATGCACTAAAATCCAGTTTGCGATTTTTAGAAGTTTAGAACATTTTGGGCGGAGTAGGGTTGAATAACCTCTCCGCCCGTTTTATTGCAACCTGGGGAAAGGGGAAATTGGTTATGTCATGTGAAAGATTTAAAACCCTGTGCAAAAAAGCCGGCTCTTGCACCAACATGCGAGAACTATGTCATTTTGTGCTGGATGAGTTGACTAACCTTACCTCTTCTCAGTACGCGCTGATATCCTTCTTTGACCCTGAAGCTGAACGGCTTGTGGTGGAAATCTCTAAAGGGTTTAGACTCAAGCTTCCACCTACCAGGTTTGGTCATGGCCCCATGGGCGTTGCGATGGAGAAGAAAGAAAGTGTTTTTGGTAAATACGAAGATTTCCCACATCTCATACCAGAGTTGGCTCAAGAGATTGGTCATATTGTTGCGGTGCCCATGCTGTTTGAAAACAGGGTAGTGGGAGCTATTGGGATAGGTAGAACCAAGGGGGCTTCTCCCTATAGCTTAGAGGAAAGAGACCTCATCGAGAGTTTTTCTTGCACGGTTACCCCTGTGTTTGTTCACCGTCGCTATCTGGTTAGAAACAGGGTAAGGAACAGGAGAATCTCTGGCATCAACCGACTTTTTGCCAGATTGATACAGCTTTCTAAAGAGGAGGATCTTCTTGATCAGGCTTTGACTCACGCGGTTAGACTGTTTGGAGCTGACGGGGGAAGTGTGATTCTGTCTGTGGGTGGTATGCCCGTTATGGCTAGAAGATTGGGAATTAAAAGGCCTCCTACCCCTGAAGAGTTTAGAAAGGGGCTTGCCAGCGAGGTTATGAGCACCAGGAAGGGTATCAGGCTTAGGAATTATCTGGAGCACCCTAAAGCAGTAAGGGCCTTTTGCGATGACAACGATATTGGCTCTATTATGTTAGAACCCATCTTCGATAACCATGGTAGACTTTTAGGGGTGTTCGTAATTTACAGGACGAAAGGCAAAGCCGTATTCACTACAGAGGATGGGGCAGAATTCAGGCTTTTCTGCCACCATGTGGGTCTTGCCATAGAGCAGAAGCGTCTCACGGAGAGTCTTCATCAACAGATATTCACCAGAGAGACGGTCTTCGAGGCCATACAAAAGGTGTTAACAGAGGCAGAAATTGATCCTCACCAATTGGTTGTTACCCTTTTGAATAGAGCTGTAGAGCTTCTCGACGCAGACTTTGCGGGCTACCACGTGTGGGTGCCGTCCCGAGGGCTGCTTGAGCCTTACTACCAGACAGGCTTTGACTTTGAGTTACCTGCAATGCGCCTTGGAGAGGGGGTGGCCGGTATGGCCGTTGCCAAAAAGGACGTCGTTATAGTCACCAAGTACGAGAACGAGGTTCATCACCAAGGTGCAAAGAGGACGTATGGGTCTTTAGTGAGATCTGCCATCTCTGTTCCTTTGATTTACAGGGGAGAGGTGTTGGGTGCAATGTCTTTAGGGAGAGGTCATCGTAAACCTCCTTTACAGGAAGAGGATGCTTCTACTTTAAGGCTTTTTGGTGCGGTGGCCTCTTCTATTCTTGGATATACCAGAACCTTTCAAGAAGCGCAGAAGAAAACTGAAAGGTTGAACCATATTCATAGGTTGGAAGCCCTTGGTACCCTGGGAGTGGGAATTGCCCACGACTTCAACAATGTGCTCACGGGAATCGTGGGTTACCTCGAGATGGCCAAGGACGAGTTGGATACCGCTCACCCTGCCTATTTCGGAATAGACGGTGCCATGAGGCTTGTGGATAGGGCTACATCTCTTGCCAGACAGATACTGTCCGTTGCGGGCAGGGGAGGGGGGGAGGAGACCATTTTCGATCCTGCACCTCAGTTGAAAGAGCTGGTGAAGATGGCTAAAAGCACCTTTCCCAAATCCATTGAGGTTAAACTCGACCTTCCAAAGAAGACTCCCACTATCTATGCTGATCCAACCCAGTTTCACCAAGTGGTGTTGAACCTCATGGTGAACGCGAAAGAGGCCATGCCCCACGGAGGAGAGTTGAGGATGGTAGTGAGGGAGAGGGAGATCACCGAAGAAGATATGGTGACTCATCCAGAGCTGATTCCCGGTAGTTATTTGGTTGTCTCCATAAGCGATACTGGTCACGGTATTCCAGAAGACAGTATAAACAAGATATTCGAGCCAGGATTCACCACCAAGGAGGAGGGAACTGGATGGGGGCTTTTCACATCTTTTTCCATAGTGAAAAAGATGGGAGGAACCATCACCGTTTACAGCCAAGAGGGGATAGGTTCTACCTTCAGGGTTTACCTGCCTATTGCTGAGGGGAGAGAGGCTCGGTTTGCTGAGGTAGGAACCAGGAAGGTATCCGTGGAAAGGGTTGGGGGTAGAAATCTTTTGGTGGTTGACGACGAGAGGAGCCTGCTGGAGAATACTAAGCTTTTATTAGAGAAGCTCGGATACAAGGTGGTAACCGCGGAGGATGGAGATCAGGCCTTGAAGATTTACCAACAGCACTGGAGAAAGATTGACGGTGTGGTTCTCGACATGGTGATGCCAGGCATGAACGGCCTTGAGGTCTTCATGGCCATGAAACAGGTGAACCCTGATGTGAAGGTGTTGCTGGTTTCGGGGCACGCGAGGAACGGGCTTATAGATAAAGCCATTGGTATGGGAGCAAAGGGTCTTCTTGTGAAACCATACACCTCTAAGGAGTTGGCCGAGACCATAGAGGAGGTCTTCTTCAAATGAGCCCCCGTAGGGTGGCCTTGGCCACCCTGGGATGCAGGCTGAACCAGTCGGAGGGGTTCTCGATTCTACAGCAACTGCTCAGGTGTGGGTTTGAAGTGTGCCCCTTTGCCCCGGGAGCGGATCTTTACATCGTAAACACCTGTACCGTTACCGGGCGCAGCGACTACAAGTCTCGGCAGATGATCAGGAGGGCCCTATCCATGGTCCCTCCACGGGGGCTGGTGGTCGTGACGGGATGCTACTCCCAGCTTCATCCCCAGAGGGTGGCCGAGCTGGGGGCCCACGTGGTTACCGGAAACGTGGAGAAGCCCTCCCTTCACCGCATCGTTCTCTCTGCCGTGGAAGGCGAGGTTTCGCTGCCCCTGGTACGGGTTGGGCCCGTGATGGAGCAGAGGTGCTTTCAGACCCTTGAGGTTGACCACTTCTTTGGCCATTCCAGGGCGTTCTTGAAGGTGCAGGACGGGTGCGACCATAGCTGTGCCTACTGCACTGTTTGGAGGGCGCGGGGACCTGCCAGGAGCGCCCCTGCCCCCTGGGTGCTTCAGCAGGTGCAGAGGGTGGCAGAGGCGGGCTACCGGGAGGTGGTGCTCACGGGGATAAACCTCGGGGCCTACCACTGGGAGGATACGGACCTGGTTGGACTGCTCAGGCTTTTGCTGGAGAAGGGGGGGATGGATAGGATAAGGCTATCTTCCGTTGAGCCCACCGAGGTGGGTGAAGAGCTCGTGGCCCTGCTCTCAGAGGTCTCCCGTTCAGAGCCGGGGATATGTCCCCACCTTCACATTCCCCTCCAGAGCGGCAGCGACAGGGTGTTGTCCCTCATGGGAAGGCGCTACGATGCCAGGTACTTTGAGGCCTTGGCGGATCGTCTCTTCTCTCGAATAGATGATCTCTTTCTGGGGGTGGACGTGATGGTGGGGTTTCCCACAGAGACCGAGGAGGAGTTTCAGCTCACCTACGCCCTTCTGAGCCGGTTGCCCGTGGCGGGCATGCACATATTCTCGTACTCCCCCCGGCCGGGTACCAAGGCCTCGTCTTTGCCCCAGGTCTCGCCGGAGGAGAAGAGGAATCGCTACGCTCGCCTGCAAGGGCTGAAGAGGGTTAAACAGGAGGCCTTTGCCAGGGGATTTCTGGGCAGAAGGGTTCCCGTGCTGGTGGAGGGAAGGCGGGACGGGCCTTCTGGTCTCACCAGGGGGTTGTCCATCTCATACCTGCCGGTGCTCGTTGATGGGGACTCGCTTCAAAAGGGCCGTTACTACGAGGTGAGGGTGACGGGAATGGACAGGGGGATGCTGGTGGGTCAGGTGGCGAAGTAGCCCTTGTCAAAACCCATTGTCAAACCTATATTAGGAGTTTAACATGGGGATTTCTCCAGAGATCATAGAGGAGATCAAGGGGCGCCTCAACCTGGTGGACGTGGTATCGGGCTATCTTCCCCTCCGGCGAGCGGGGAGGAACTTTATCGGCCTGTGTCCCTTCCACAAGGAGAAGACCCCATCCTTTACGGTTAATCCAGAGCGCCAGTTTTTTCACTGCTTTGGATGCAAGGCAAGCGGAGACCTCATCTCCTTCGTTATGAAGATAGAGAACCTCTCCTTCTCGGAGGCGGTTGAGGTGCTTGCAGAGAGGGCGGGGGTGGAGATTCCCGAAGAGAGGAGAGACGCCTCTCGCCTCGAAGGTATCAGGGAGGCCTACGACCTGGCCCATCTCTACTACCGTGAACGGCTCTACTCCGGGGAAGGAACTGCTGCCTTGGAGTACCTCTCGCGCCGAGGTATCTCCAAGGAATGGGCGGAGCGCTTTGGCCTGGGTTACGCCCCGTCTGAGGTGAAGGGGTTTGTCGGGTTTCTCGAGTCCAAGGGCATTTCGCGCAAGGAGATGGTGGAGTGGGGGCTTCTTGGCAGAAGGGACGATGGCGCCCTCTTCTCCCGCTTCAGGCATCGTCTCATCATACCCATCCACGACGAGAAGGGGAGGGTGATCGCCTTTGGGGGAAGGGCGCTGGAGGATGGCCAGGAGCCTAAGTACCTCAACTCTTCCGAGACCCCCCTATTTCAGAAGGGAAGAACCCTCTTTGCCTACCACCGGGCCAAGCGGGTGGCCCGCGAGAGGGGGGTGATTCTCGTAGAGGGCTACATGGACGTGATTGCATGCCACATCCACGGGTTCGAGCAGGCGGTGGCGGCCCTGGGGACCGCCTTCACCACCGTGCAGGCCCGGAAGGTGGAGCGACTCTCAAAGGAGGTGTTTCTTCTCTTTGACTCTGACGAGGCGGGATGGAAGGCCACCTTGAGAACGGGGGAGGTCTTTCTGGAACACGGTCTGGTGCCCAAGGTGGTTGGCCTGCCTTTGGGCGACGATCCCGACTCCTTTCTCAGAGAGCGGGGTGGAGAGGCCTTTGCCGACGCCTTGGATGGGGCAGAGGACTTTATCTTGGAGGTGTTCTCCAGGACCGCCGCTGACTACGACCTCTCCAAGGCAGGGGAGAGGTCAACCTACGCTAAGGATATGGCGCGGTTGGTTGGCAAGTTGAGCGATCCCGTGCTTCGGGATTCTTACCTCATGGAGCTTTCAGAGCGAACGGGAATTGCCCGCGAGGCGTTGAAGGAGGCGGCGAGGGGCGACGAGGTGAGACGCAGGCCCCTGAAGGTGCGGCGTGAGAGAAGGGGGGTGCACTGGGAGGAGATGCTGATGGGGGCGGTCTTTGCAAAGCCATCGCTGTGGCTTGAGATCAGAGACGAGCTTGATCCCACCCTCTTTCAGATAGAGGCAGTCAGGGAGGCGGTGGAGGCGGTTGAGCGCTACGCAAGTCCGCAGATGGCCATGCCTGCCCTGGGAGACGACGCCAAGGAGAGAATTGCCAAGGCCATGCTCGAGATTCCCCCGGGGGAGGAGGAGAGCGTGGTTAGGGGTTGCATGGAGAGGCTTCGTGCCCGGAGGTTGAAGAGGGAGGTGGATGAGATAAAGGAGGCCCTTGCCTCTGTGAGCGACGCAGAGGACAGGAGGATTCTGTCTCAGCGTTACTTGGGATTGATGAGGGACTTGAAGAGCATAAGAAGAGGAGAGGAGGCCCATGAAGAACTTTGAGCTGGTGCAGTTGGGGAACCTTAGGAAGCTGATCGCCCAGGGGAAAAAGCAGGGATTTCTCACCTACGACGACATAAACGAGACCCTGCCTCCAGAGATGACCAAGGCCGAGCAGATAGAGAGGGTTCTCAACGTGCTCGAGGAGATGAACATCCAGGTGCTGGACGACCCCACCCAGGCCATAAACCTCGAGGAAGAGGTGGCGGATGTTGACGACGAGGAGGTGGCCCTGGCCTTCAAAGAGGAGGAGGCTGCCTCCTCCCCCTCGGACCCGGTGCGCATGTACCTTCAAGAGATGGGTTCCATCCCCCTCCTGTCCAGGGAGGAGGAGGTGGAGCTGGCCAAGAGGATAGAGAGCGGTCGTAATCGTGCCATAGACGCGGTGATGAGCATCCCCTTGACGGTTAAAGAGCTGTTGAAGTTGCGGGGAGACATCGAGAGCCACGAGGTGGAGCTGGAGGAGATATTCCTCTTGGACGAAGACGAGGACATGGACCAGAAGAGGGAGGAGATCCTGCAGCGCCTTGACGAGCTTGAGCTTCTCTTCTCCACCTTCGAGAAGAGCCAAAGACGGCTCTTTCTGGAGCAGCGGGATCTGTCGGAGGAGGAGCTGGAGACCCTGAAGGAGGAGGTGGAGTCCCAGAGAAAGGCCATGGTGAGGATAATCGAGGACATGCACCTCATCAGTTCCCAGGTGAACCGCCTGGTGGACCTCATCAGGAATTACGTTAAGGAGGGGGAGAAGGCCCGCAGGCGCATCAGGGAGTGCGAGGAGATTCTGCTCATGCCCACCTCCACCTTCCTCAGGTTCTACAAGAACATGGAGTCCATAGAGGACGACGAGGAGAGGGAGGCCAAGCTGCGCCAGGTTACCAACATGGCCCCAAAGAAGGTGGAGAAGCTCGCCCACGAGATCATGGAGCTGCAGGAGAAGGTTCGTTCCATCGAGATGGAGACGGCCCTTCCCCTGGACGAGCTGAGCAGGGTGTTGCAGGTGATAGAGGAGGGTCTTCAGGAAGAGAGGGACGCGAAGCGCTTTTTGGCAGAGGCCAACCTGAGGCTGGTGGTGAGCATTGCCAAGAAGTACACGAACAAGGGGCTTCACCTCTTGGATCTGGTTCAGGAGGGCAACATAGGGCTAATGAAGGCGGTTGAGAAGTTCGAGTACCGCCGTGGATACAAGTTCAGCACCTATGCCACCTGGTGGATAAGGCAGGCCATAACCAGGGCCATTGCAGACCA
>CAZMTB010000198.1:0-15434 GCA_964569095.1 uncultured Aquificales bacterium | reverse complement strand
CTACCAAGGGGCCTCCTGATGTTCAACGGTAGGCTTGCCCTGTGCGAAGGGTTTCCCCGTTGCGGTGAGCTACCAGAGCAGCAGGGCCCCGTAGTGGAGGTACTCTCCCTTGGGCCCCATCTCTTCCCTGCTCCAGCCCACCCGCCGCACGGTCTCGAATACGTCTATGGAGCAGGCCTCCATGGAGGGATAGGCCATGTGGGGGAACCGGCACCGGTTTAGGTTGCACTCGTCGCACAGCCTGCACCTCCCGGAACCCATGGGAAAGGCCTTGAACTCCCCCTGCTGGTAGAGCCAGCCCAGCAGCCTCACCACCACCGCCGTGGCCTCGTTGTGGCCGGGTGCCTTGATAAGCATGGCCTGGTTGTACTCGGCCAGGATCTTCTTCATCTCTTCGGCGTCGGGGGTGTAGGGGGGACAGGTGCGGTACCTTCCGTAGTCGCAGCAGCCAAACTGGCACTTCAGCCTCACCCAGTGGGCCACAACGATCTCGCTTGCGGGGAGAAAGGCCACGCCCGTGGCGCCGAGCTCCTCTGCCTTCTCCACCAGGGGCTGGAGGTCAGAGAGTGCCAAGCCTCACCCTTCCCTCTTCTCGCCTTTCCCTATCTCTCTGGGGGGATCCGTTGAGCCGCAGAAGGGGCACTTGCCCTCCTTCTTCCACGCCCGGTACGAGCCCTCCCACTTGCAGTGGCGGCAGCCCACCCTGCGGGCCCCCGACAGGAGCACCAGTACGAGAAGGACCACGGATACCACGCAGACCGCGGTGAGTAGCAGGTTGGTCATCGCTCCCTCCCAGGCATGCTGTTGTGCACCACTCCGAGGCCGTGCCTTCTGAGCAGGGAGAGGCCCAGCCCTATCACGTCTTTGTGCCAGTCGAACTTCACCGCGCTCTTCACCTTGTTGAATATGCCGTCTCCCCCCACTATGTCAGCCGCTATCACCATCTGTTCGTCGCTCATGCTCTCGAAGAGGTTGCGCCACCTGGCCCCCTGGGAGAGCTCTTCGCCTATCTTTGCCCTCCACTGGGTCTCGTAGGTGGCCAGGACCTCTTGTGACGACCTCTCCAGGTTGAGGGCGGTTAGGGCGGTGTTGACTGCGCACTGGCCGCAGAGCAGGCCGTAGTAGATGCCACCGTAGGTGGTTGCCTTGAGCTGCCCCGCTGCCTCTCCCACTGCCAGGATGCCGTTGGCGTAGCTTCTCGGAATTGGGCCCCGTGGAAGCGGCCTCATCCTGATCCTCTCGGGTTGGAACTCCTTCACCCTCTCGTTGAGGAATCCCTTCTCCAGGGCCTCTCTCAGCAGCTCTACCCCTCCATTGGGGGTGACGAGCCCCACCCTGGCGGTCTCTTCTCCCAGGGGGACCACCCAGAGGAAGCCCTTGGGAACCACCCGGTTGGAGAAGTAGACCTCTATGGTGTCGCGGTTGGTTGGTACCGACACCTCTACCTGGGCACCTTGGGTGGTGCCGGGATAGCCCTCCATCCCCAGTCTCTCCAGGAGAAGGGGGGAGTACCCCGTTGCCAGCACGAGCAGCCTGGTGGTGATGGTTTGCCTGGCTTCCCCCTGGCTCACCTCCAGCTCGACCAGTCCCGGGGGGTGGAACTGAGCGCCTTTCAGCGACGCGTGTAGAAGCTCTGCCCCAGAGGTTAGTGCCCTTTCGAGCATCCGCCGGTCGAACACCTGCCGGTTCACCACGTAGGCCAGGGTGGAGTGGCTGGAGTACTCGAGCTGCCTTTGGAAGGCAACGGTGAGGCTCACAGACTTTACCTCTGAGTAGACCGCCTCTGGAGGAACGGATATCAGCCGTTCCACCTCCACCCCTATTATCCCCGTGCATATGGGAGGGGTGTCGTTCCCTCGCCGTTCCAGGAGGAGGGTCTTCACTCCCTGCCTTGCGAGGTTCTCTGCAACGAAGGAGCCCACCGGCCCTCCACCTGCCACCACGACCTGGTAGTCGATAGCCATGCCGCTCGCTTAGCGCTTGTGATGCCTCAGGTAAGAGGGAGACCTCTTCTCCACGGAGGTGCCCTTCTCGCTCTTTGCCGCCCTCTCGCTGATAAGCCGCTTTCTCCTGCTTATGAGGTCTGCGAAGCGATCAAATAGCCTTTCGAGCTCCTCGTCTATCTGGTTAAGCTCCTCTTCTGTGTCTCTTCGTCTCTCTTCCATGGCTGCTTCACCTTTCACTCTATCTCCACCCTTTTCAGGGGTGTGTACCTTGCACCCGAGGGATGCAGGTCGCTTCTGTACAGCACGAGCTCTTTCAGGTCAAACCGGCCTCCCTCCCAGTTGCGGTGGGCGTGGAGCAGTCTCTGGAGCAGCTCCCTTTCGGTGCGGTTTAGGGGGCTCTTCCACCGCCCGATGGTGAGGTGAGGCGAAAACTCCCGCTTCTCCCTCTCGAATCCCAGGGGTTCCAATGCGCCTTGGAGGGCCCGGTGGAGGAGGTTCACCGGTTGTAGGTTGCCCTTTATGCCCACCCATATCACCCGGGCCCTGGCGGGGTTTGGAAAGACCCCCAGGCCGTGGGCCTCCAGGGTGGTGGTTGACACTCCCTCCACCGCCCTGGCCATGGCCTCTCCGAGCTCCTCCACCTTGGATTCCGGGATGTTGCCGAGAAAGCGGAGGGTGCAGTGTATTCCCTCCGGTCGGACCAGCCTCACCCTGAGACCCGACTCCACCAGCTCCCTGCCCAGGGAGTGTATGGCCTCCTTCACTTCCGGGGGCAGGGGTAGGGCTATGAAGGCCCGTATGCTCATCTCGCCTCCTCCAGGGCTAAGCGTACCTCGTTGAGCACGCTCAGGGTGGTGAGGCCCTTTATCTCCAGCCGGCTTCCAGCGAACCTGTACTCCCTCACCCAGAGGCGATCTTCCAGGTAGAAGCCGGCAAAGACCAGCCCCACGGGCTTCTGGGGGGTACCTCCACCGGGGCCGGCGATTCCCGTTACGGCCACGCAGCAGTGGGCCCCGCTGACGCCCTTGAGCCCTTTGACCATCTCCTGGGCCGTCTCCCTGCTGACCGCCCCGTGGGCCACGAGGGTCTCCCGGGAGACCCCGAGTATCCTCTCTTTTGCCTCGTTGGAGTAGGTTACCAGTCCTTCCAGCATGTACCTGGAGCTTCCGGGGACGTTGGTGATGGTGTGGGCTATCATTCCGCCGGTGCACGACTCTGCGGTGGCTATGGTCTTGCCCGTCTCCGTCAGCAGCCTGCCCACCACCTCCTCCAGTTCCTCCCCCTGGGTGCTGTAGGCGTGATCCTGGAGCAGGGTGGCCACCCTGCTCTTTGCCTCTTCCACCTTCTCGCCTTTACCGGTGATTCTCACCTCCACGTGTCTGGGAGAGAGAACCCTGAGCCCCAGGGAGATGGATGGCTCTCTCCAGAGGGGTTTCAGCAGCCGGTCTATCTCGGACTCCGGGAGCCCGAAGGAGCGGACGCGGGCCACCACCCGTGGCGTTCCCCTCCACTCGGTGGGCAGTAGGGGTATTGCCCTCTTCAGCATGGGTATCACCTCCCGGGGCACCCCTGGGAGCATCACTATCACCCTGCCCTCTCTCTCTGCCAGGGCGCCCCAGGCGCTTCCCACCTCGTTGGGTAGGGGGATGGCACCCTCGGGGATCATGGCCTGCCTCTTGTGCCCCTCCCTGGGGGGAACTCCCCTCTCTCTCAGCCTCGACTCTATTGAACTCCACGCCTCTTCGTTGAGGCGCAGGGGACGCCCCAGCACCTCTGCCACGGCCTCCCTGGTGAGGTCGTCCTCTGTGGGGCCGATGCCCCCGCAGACGAAGACCAGGGGGGTCTTGCCCATGGCGTGGCTTATCCCGTCCACGATCTCCCTCGTCTCGTCCCTCACCTGTAGGGAGAGGAGGAGCTCTATGCCTACCTCCTGCAGGGTTGAGGCTATTCGCGCGGTGTTGGTGTCGGAGACGCCACCGCCCAGCAACTCGTTCCCTACGGCCACCACCGAGGCGCGAGGTGGTTGGTTCACGGCTTCACCACTCCCACGGCTTTGCCAATACCGCCCTCACCTTCATCTCGAAGAGCCGGTTTGAGGGAACTGCCCGTACCACGGTGACGGTGTCTGCTCCCCTGGCCGTTCCCGCCACTGCCACCACATCTCTCTCGTGGGGCACCAGGCCGGCATCGGCGGCCATGGCCACCATCTCTACGCAGACCTTCATTCCCTGGCCCAGTATGCGCAGGGTGTTTGCCACCAAGTCCTGCTGGGAGTAGCCCTGAATCTCCCTGATGGCGGTTCCCAGGTTTCTCAGCACCATGGTGCCCGTGTAGACCATGGCACCGTGGGACTCTATCTCTTTGCGTACCTCTGGGCTCATCTCTACCACGCCGGGTTCCTTGAAGCCGTAGTTGTGGGTGATCACCACCAGGGTTATACCCGAGCCCTTCAGCATCTTTGCGGCCTCTATGCCGGTGCACCCCTCGGTGGAGGCCACCACCATGTGGGATATGTTACACTCCTCGCACGCTCTCTTGGCTATCCTCAGGGCTTCGAGGGTGTTGTTCTTGCCGCCCTCTTTGAAGATGGCAAACTCCATTGCTACGCACCTCCCGTTCAGGTGGATCGTTGCATCACCTGTATCTATTCTGAACCCTCCCCCTGACTCAAGGAGTTGGCCGGGCAGCTGGGGAGTGGTTCCTGGCTCCAGACGTAAAAAAGGGCAGGGGATGACCCTGCCCAGAGGTGAGGATAGGTGAGAATTTCGTCTATTGGGTTGCCCCGCAGTAGGTGACGGGGTTGCCTTCTGCGTCGTAAACCACTCCCCTCTCGGCGGGGGAGTTCACTATCTCGTCGAACTCGCTCTGGGATATGTACTGGGGGGTGTAGGAGAGGCCGTTTGCCGAGATCAGCCTGTAGAAGCTACGCAGGTGGTTTCTGGAGCCCTTGGCGAGGTTCTGGAAGACGGTTTCGATGTCCAGGTTGTCGGTAAGGGCCATCTCGTCCTCCAGGTCCTTGATGTCAAGATCCTCGATGGTGGCCCCAACCAGCAGGGCGTCCATTATGCTGGTCTCTCCCTTGGCCACCAGCTCCTGGTAGAGCTCGGAGAATGCCGCGTCTTGAAAGACTCCCCTCTCGTCGTTGGAGGCGGGATCCTCTATGCCGTAGCGGTCCAGAAGGACCTTGATGGCGTTCATGTGGAACTGTTCGCTGTTGGCTATGTTGTTAAATATGGCCAGTCCCCACCTCTCGTAGAGGGCGAGGTAAACGTCGCGGGCCAGCTTCTCCTCTTGCCTCATCTTTACCAGCATGGCGGTCTCTGCGTCGTCAACCTCTTGTGCGGGAATGGAGGACAGGTACTCTGCTAGGCCGCATCCACCCGACATTCCTCCCGATCCTCGGGCCGCACTCATCGCTCCCGCGCCGTTGCGTGGGTTGCCTCCAAATCCTCCGCCGTTTCCTGCCCAGCCCGGCGCCGTTGCCACCGTGAGGGCGAAGGCGACTATCAATGTTGTGATGCCTCTCTTATCCATCTTTTTTCCTCCTTCTTTTTAGTTCTTTCAGTTTGTGGGATACGCCGTGTCACTGAAGCTTGCGGCGCCTCTCCTTCTGCCCCTGCCCTTTCCCTGAGACCACTGGTAGCTGCTTGAATAGGTCTCACCGGTCTGGTATTGTTGGTTCCTCTGTTGGTACCTCCGTTGAGTGGCCGTGGCGGTGTTCTGGCAGATTCCCGCTGCGGCCCCCTGACCTCTGCCGTATCCCCTACGGGCGTGGGCGGGGATGGTGGTTGCCAGGCAGAGTAGGGTTATGGGTATGGCCAACCATCCTCTTCTCGGTTTCATCTTGATCGTCATCACCTCCTTTCTCCTCGTTCTCTCTCCGTATCTTCTTTGGTGGGAGGAGGGGGAAGAAAGGTTACACCTGCTGGGAAACTTTTTTCTCCTGCCCCTTGATTCTCTCGTTGAGGGGGTGCTTGTGTCCACCTTTGGCTTGACCTATCATCTGGTTCCATGCAGAGGTTGAAAGAGGCCATAGGGCTGCTCTCGTCGGTGATTGTGGGAAGGCCGGAGACCGTTCTCATGGGAATGGCCACCTTGCTGGCCAGGGGGCATCTCCTCCTTGAAGACCTGCCGGGTACCGGCAAGACCACCTTTGCCCTGGCCCTTGCCAAGGTGGTGGGGTGCTCCTTTGCACGGGTGCAGTTCACCAACGACCTCATGCCCTCCGACGTGGTGGGCACCGAAATCTTCCTGGCCAAGGAGGGAAGGTTCGTCTTCACCAAGGGGCCTGTCTTCAACAACGTTCTTCTGGCAGACGAGATAAACCGGGCCACCCCCCGTACCCAGAGCGCCCTCCTCGAGGCCATGGGGGAGGGTAGGGTGACCGTGGGGGGTGAGACCTACCCCTTGCCAGAGCCTTTCTTCGTGGTGGCCACCCAGAATCCGCTGGAGCTCTACGGCACCTATCCCCTCCCGGAATCCCAGCTCGACCGCTTCATGGTGAGGCTCGAGATGGGGTATCCAGGTAGGGAGCTGGAGCTACAGGTGGTCTCCCACGACGGGCACTACGAGATGGCCAGGGAGCTTCCCGCGGTGCTTACACCGCGGGAGGTGGTGGAGATCCAGAGGGAGGTGGAGAGGGTGCGGGTGGAGGAGAGGATACTGGGGTACCTCATGGACATCGCCCAGTGGAGCAGGGAGGAGAACCGTTTCAGGTTTGGGCTATCCACCAGGGGGACCATTGCAGTGAAGAGGGTGGCACAGGCATGGGCCTACCTTGAAGGGAGGGACTACCTGGTACCCGACGACGTGAAGGCGGTCTTCCCCTTCGTGACCTACCACAGGCTGGTGCCCCCCGGTGAGTATGGAGGAGAGGACAGGATGGCTTACCTGCAGGAGTTCCTCTCTTCGGTTCCCGTTCCCCTTTGAGGAGAGATGAGGAGGCGTTACCGGGTATCCATAACGAGAGGTGGGTACGTTTACATATTTCTCACCATCGTGATCTCGGTTGGGGCGGTTAACACGGGAAACAACCTTCTCTACCTGGTCTCTTCCCTGATGCTTTCGCTGATGCTGGTGTCGGGGCTCTCCTCTCTGGCGAACCTGGTGGGCGTTGGGGTGGAGGTGCGACTGCCGCAGGAGGTGTTTGCGGGAATCCCTGCACCTGTAGAGGTCAAGCTGACCCGTAAAAACAGGGTGTTCCCTTCTGTGTTGGTGGGGTTGGGTCTTGACGAATCCAGGACTCGGGGTCTGTTTCTACCACCGGGGGGTGCCTCTGCGGCGAGATTGTGGATAACCTTTGGCAGCAGGGGAATTCACCGGTTATCCCACTTGGAGCTCTACTCGGGCTTTCCCTTCGGTTTCTTCGTGCGCACCCGCTACTTCTCCCTGGAGAAGGAGGTGGTGGTCTTTCCCTCTCCCGTCTCTACGGCTCTCTTCACCTCGGGGGAGGCGGGCAGGGGGGAGGTATCTGCCGTGGAGAGAAGGGGGGCGGGGGACGAGGTGCTGGACCTTAGGGGGTATCGGCCGGGTGACCCGGTGAAACAGATGGACTGGAAGGCCACTGCCCGCAGGGGCGGGCCAGTGGTTAGGGAGATGGCCTCCCTTGCCGGGGAGGAGGTGGAGGTGGTGCTCTCTGGCGATGCACCGGAGGAGGACCTGGGCAAGGCCACCTACCTGGTGGTGGAGGGGCTGAAGAGGGGATTCAAGGTTGGCCTCGTGCTTGGCGAGAAGAGGTTTCCACCGGGCATGGGACAGGACCACAGGAGGAGACTCTTGACCGCCCTGGCCGTGGCGTGAGGGATACCGTGGGACCTGGATGGCTTCGCGAGAGACGTCTCTCTCCCCTGGCCCTGAGTCGCCTCTTTCTCTACTCCTCCCTTCTGATCGCCGTGCTCTCCCTCTACCGGGAGGTCTACTCCCCCTATCCCTTGGTTGCCGCTGCCTTCATTCCCCTGGCCCTCTTCATGGATCAGCGCCGGTGGTATCCCGTTGGCAACAGGGTGATAACTGTGGTCACCTTGGTTCTGGTTGCGGTTCATCTCTACGGGATACGCTTGGAGGTCTTCTTTCAGCGCGTCTCCCAGGTACTCATGATTCTGGTGGTGGCGAAACTGGTGGCCACCAAGCAGGTTAGGGACTACCTGCAGCTGGCCCTCTTCTCCCTCATGCTGGTGGCGGCTGCAGCGGTGGGACAATGGGGTCTCTCCTTTGGCCTTCTGCTGGTTCTGCACTCGGCCCTTCTTCTTTTGGGCCTCCTCTTTCTCTACGCCTCCACCGAGGTGAGGGAGATCTCTGCAGGTGAGGCCCGCACCTTGGTCTTCTGGGGGATGGTGATGAGTGGGTTCCTTATGCCTTCTTCCCTTCTCTTCTTCTTTCTGCTTCCCCGTCCCAGCGTGGGATTCACCCCGGGATGGATTGGAGGGCGAACCGTGGCCCGGTCTGGTTTTGGAGATACCGTCTCCCCTGGGGCGGTGGAGAGCATAAAGCGCGACACCTCTGTGGCATTCAGGGTGGAGTTTGGGGCGGGGGCCTCTTCCCTTCCTCCAACCCTCCTCTACTGGAGGGGCAAGGTTTACGGGGGATACAACCGGGGAAAGTGGTTCGTTCCCAGAGGGAATGCTCCAAGGAGGTCTGAATCCATCTCGCTTTCCAGCAGGCTGGTGGAGTACAGGGTCTTTCTGGAACCCTACGACGGGAATGCCCTCTTCACCTTGGGAGTGCCGTTGAGGGCCAGGGCCAACCGCCAAAGGGTGCTCTGGAGGGAGGGTTACACGCTCTCTCTGGATACACCGATCCAGCGCAGGATCTCGTACAGGGTCACCTCCATGCTCGTAGAGGCCGTGCCGGCAGACGCGCCCCCCGAAGGGTTTCTCGAGGTTCCACCCAAGGTGAGAGAGGCCCTTGAACCGGTTGCCCAATCCATTGCCCCGGGACAGGAGAATCCCCTGGAGGTGGCAAAGGCGGTGCAGCTCTACCTCAGGAGGAACCACCGTTACTCTTTGAATCCCGGAACCGGTGGCGACTATCCCGTTGTAGACTTTATCATGCGCAAGAGGCCGGGACATTGCGAGTACTTTGCCAGTGCCATGGCCCTTCTGCTGAGGATCAAGGGTATTCCCTCGAGACTGGTGGGGGGCTTTTGGGGAGGGGAGTGGAACCCTTTGGGTCGGTACTACCTCGTGAGGAACAGCGACGCCCACACCTGGGTGGAGGTGTGGGTTCCCTGGCTGGGCTGGGTGCCTTTTGACCCCACTCCCCCTGCTGCGGGAGGTGTTGAGGCTCCAGGCGTCCTCGGCAGGTTCTTGGACTACCTGAGGTTTCAGTGGTACCACTGGATAATCAACTACAACTACCAGAGGCAGGTGAGCCTCTTTCGCAAGGGAGGCGCGCTCTTATCTCGCGGTTCCCTCTCCAAGAGGGTGCAGAAGGAGGAGATTCCCAAGGGTGCCGTTGCTGCCTTCTTTGGGGCGATTCTCGTCCTGCTCTTCCTCTTCTACGGGCTGAGGTGGTGGTCTGCACGCCCCAAGGGGTGGGGAGAGAGGCTGGATGGGGTCCTAAGGAGGGCGGGAATCCAGAGGGAAGATGGTGAGACCTTTAGGGAGGTGGCGGGAAGGTTGAGGGACGAGAACCGGGAGTTGGCAGAGAGGGTGGAGAGGGCCGTTGAGCTCTACTACCAGGTTGAGTTTGGGGGTTGCAGGGAGAAGGAGGAGGAGCTGATAGAGGCCCTGAAGGGGATCGGTAGGTGACGAAAGCTGCGGAGCAGGTATACTTGCCGTCTGCTCTCTATTCTTGGTTCTCTTACCCTATGGTACCACTCAATCTCCTCCTTGGGTCTTCGCGCCAGGTTTGCAAGATGCGAGGGGTTTCTGGGCGGAGTCGCCGCCTCGGGGGCTTTTCACCCCTGGTGCTGGTGTCTCCAAACCCGGTCTATGACGCTGGCTATTGGCTGTTGGCAGGCGATGGCTATGGCTACGGGCAGGCTGCTCTTGGCTGCGAATCCCGCCAGGGCCATGACCAGGGCGGCGCCGTTGTTCTTCATTCCTAGGAAGTAGGTGAGGGTGAGGCGGGACTGGGGAGAGAAGCGGCACACCCTTCCTGCCAGGAAGCCAACGGCGTAGAAGGCAGACACCTGAACGGCCATTATGCCCATCACCCTTGCTACCTGCCAGGAGAGGGGGGTCGTGGAGGCGGCTACCGAGGTGTTGAGGACGATCATGTAGAGCATCCCGAGCTTGGCGATTGAGGCGAAGAGGGGTTTCACCCGGTTTGCATCCAGGTAGCGGTAGAGCGAGACGGAGATCACCGTTGGAAGGAGCACCGCCACGAAGAGCCTGATGGAGAGGGCCAACATGGGGACGTGTCCCCCGCCCACCAGTAGCTTCAGGGTGAGGGGAGCGGTGAAGGGCACCAGTAGCACGTGTATTCCCACCACCATCACTGCCAGGGCGATGTTGCCTCCGGTTATGCGGCTCCAGATGATGGTTGAGATGGCAGCAGGGTCGGTGGATACGCACAGGTGGCCGATGATGAACTCCGCCTCTCTACTTGGGGAGTAGAAGTGGTGAGCCACCCCGTAGGCGATGAGGGGCAGTACCAGGAGCTGAAGGGCTATGCCCACCAATATTGGAGGGCCGTTCTCGCCGAGTTCCAGGAAGTCCGAAAACCTGAGACCGAAGGTGGAGCAGAACATGATCACGAAGAGGGCAGGGGTTGCAGAGCCCTTGTACGGTGGCAGAAACCCTTTGCACAGGTACCCCACCACGAAGGCCAGGGGAATCAAAAATATGAGTACCGACGAGAATCTCTTGTCGAACTCTTCTATCATTCAGGGAGAAAGAGGGATGCGTCGCTCAGGCCCTGAAGCAACGAGTCTAGGGCCTCCTTGGGAGCCTTCAGGAAGGTTCCCTCTCCCCTGGCGCAGAGGTTTCCCTCTTGGTCTGTCACCCTTCCCTGGGCAAGAAAGACGCGACCCCTTCGTTCTTCTACAACTTCGCCTTCTACCAAGTAAGATTTTCCGTGTTCTACGGGCTTTTTGAATTCGACGCTCAGCTGGGCGGTGAAGGTGTTCTTCCTGTGCCTGGCTGCAACTGCCCACCACATGGCCTCGTCCAGCAGGGCGGTGATCACGCCGCCGTGGACGACTCCCTTGAAGCCCACGTGCACCTCTTTGGGGGTGTAGGTGGCCAGCACCTTCTCTCCGTCGTAGGTGAACTCAAGGGCCACGCCGCAGGGGTTGTCCCTGCCGCACCCGAAGCAGCCGTGGTAGTATGGCAGCCTCTCCATGCCCTTACTCCAGCCAGTAGTTAGGGGCCTCTTTGGTGATGATCACGTCGTGAACGTGGCTCTCTCTCAATCCCGAGGCGGTTATGCGGACGAACTGGGCGTTCTTTCTCAGCTCTTCTATGGTTGCGGTCCCGCAGTATCCCATTCCCGAACGGAGGCCTCCCACCAGCTGGTAGACCATGTCGGCCAAGGGGCCTCTGTAGGGCACCCTGCCTTCTATCCCCTCGGGGACGAACTTGCTGGTCTCTTCCGTCTCTTCCTGGAAGTACCGGTCTTTACTGCCTTGCTTCATGGCGTCTATGGAACCCATTCCCCGGTACACCTTGTAGCTGCGTCCCTGGTAGAGGACTATCTCCCCAGGACTCTCCTTGGTGCCTGCAAACAGGTTGCCTATCATCACCGCGTGGGCACCAGCGGCGATGGCCTTAACGATGTCTCCAGAGTACTTTATGCCGCCATCGGCGATCAGGGGAACCCCTGCCTCCTCTGCCACCGGGGCGCACCAGGAGATGGCGGTTATCTGGGGCACACCCACTCCTGCCACGATCCGGGTGGTGCAGATGGAGCCTGGTCCCACTCCCACCTTCACTGCGTCGGCCCCAGCTTCCACCAGCCTCTTGGCGCCGTCGGCGGTAGCAACGTTGCCCGCAACCACGTCCACCTGGCTGGTGTGGGTCTTCACACGGCTCACGGTCTCGATAACCCGCTTGGAGTTTCCGTGGGCGGTGTCCACCACTATCAGGTCGACCCCTGCTTCCACCAAGGCAGATACCCTCTCCAAGGTGTCCTCTCCTACTCCCACTGCGGCACCCACCCTCAGCCTTCCCAGGGCGTCCTTGGCGGAGTTGGGATACTTCTTCACCTTCTCTATGTCCTTGATGGTGATGAGTCCCTTCAGCCTGTAGTCGTCGTCCACCACCAGCAGCTTCTCTATTCGGTACTTGTGGAGAAGCGCCTTGGCCTCTTCCAAGGAGATGCCCTCTGGTTTCTCCTTGACGGTTATGAGGTTATCCTTGGTCATCAGCTCGCTTATCTCTTTGTCGATGTTGGTCTCGAACCTGAGATCCCTGTTGGTGAGTATGCCCACGAGCCGGTTCTCGTTGTCGGTTACCGGTACCCCGGATATGCGGTACTGTTTCATCAGGGCCAGGGCCTCTCGTATCTTCTGGTTGGGGCGGACGGTGATGGGACGCACTATCATGCCGCTCTCTGAGCGCTTCACCTTGTCCACCTCGGCGGCCTGGCGCTCTATGCTCATGTTCTTGTGGATGATTCCTATACCCCCCTGCCGCGCCATGGCTATTGCAAAGTCGCTCTCTGTAACCGTGTCCATAGCGGCGCTCACCAGGGGAATGTTGAGGGATATGTTGCGGGACACCTTGGTGGACACGTCAACCTCCCCCGGTAGCACCGTGGAGTGCGCCGGTAGGAGGATGACGTCGTCGAACGTTAGTCCTTCTGTCACCTTCAAAGGTACTTCTCCACCAACACCTGGGCGATCTGCACCGCGTTAAGGGCGGCGCCTTTGAGCAGGTTGTCGGCCACCACCCAGAAGACGAGGCCGTTCTCCAGTGAAACATCCTCCCTTATCCTGCCTACGTAGCATGGATCCTGGTTTGCTGCGTCTATGGCAAGGGGATACTTGTTGTTTGCCACATCGTCCACAACCACCACGCCGGGGGCGTTGGAGAGTAGCTCCCTTGCCTTCTCAGCGGTGAGCTTCTTCTCGGTCTCTATGGTTACCGCCTCGGAGTGGCTTCGGAAGACGGGAACCCTCACGCAGGTGGCGGTGACCCTGATGTTGGGATCCCCCATTATCTTTTTGGTTTCGTTCACCATCTTCATCTCTTCCTTGGTGTACCCGTTCTCCAGGAAGACGTCGATGTGGGGCAAGCAGTTGAAGGCTATTGGATGGGGGAAGACGTTGCATTGGGGCTCTTTGCCTGCCAGTACCGCCTTGGTCTGCTCCTCGAGCTCAACCATGGCCTTCTGTCCTGCCCCTGAGGTGGACTGGTAGGTGTCTACCACTATCCTCTTTATCTTTGCGTAATCGTGAAGGGGCTTCAGGGGAACCACCATCTGTATGGTGGAGCAGTTGGGATTGGCTATGATTCCCTTCTTCTTGTAATCGGCTACGTCCTGGGGATTCACCTCGGGGACCACCAGAGGAACGTCGGGATCCATTCTCCAGGCGCTGGAGTTATCCACCACCACCGCCCCCGAGGCAGCGGCGTCGGGGGCGAACTCGAGGCTCCTTCCTCCCCCGCAGGAGAAGAGGGCGATCTCTACCCCTTCAAAGCACCCCTTCTTCAACACCTCTACTGGTATCTCCTCTCCCTTGTAGGGGAGGCGCTTGCCCTTTGAACGCTCAGAGGCGAAGAGCTTCAGTTCTTTTACTGGAAAGTTCAATCTTTCGAGGGTCTTGATCATCTCTCGGCCCACCGCGCCTGTGGCGCCTGCAACCGCTACCACGTACTCCCTCATGGCAGAGCTCCTTTCTGGTCTTCCCTTGATACCCAGGGAAAGTGGTTTAGGGGCCTTCTGGCTCCTGGTCGTGTGTGGCGTATATCGCTTTGGAGAATTGGGGGTCAATAAGTGCCACCTTTTTTCTGTTGACAACTGTCCACATTTTGAGAAGAAGATAGGTGAAGAGGATGGCACATCTGAGATTGTGGTTCCTCTAACAAGTATAACCGGGAGTTTTGGGTTGATAGAGAAGAGAGATACGAGGTGCTCACAGGGTGAGGGAAGGATTCTGATACGGGGACTTGAGAAGTCCCTGCGTCGCTACTCTCCCCAGCAACTGAACCAGATGGCAGGCCTGTTGTGCCGCGAGAGCGCCCACCTGCTCACCGTGAGCGAGGCGGTGAACGTGGTGCTGAAGTGCCTTCAGAACTGCAAGGTGATGAAGGAGATACTGGACACCATTACCCCCCAGGAGAGGGAGGTGCTGGAGGTTATAAACACCATCTACCAGTACGCAGGTGCCTTCACCCTATCTGATCTGGGTCCCGTTTTCGGAAAGAGACGCTGGGGGTACTGGGAGTGGAAGGGGAACTTTGAGCGTGCTTTCAAGGGCTTGATAAACAAGGGTCTGGTTATATACGTCGCCAAGCCTTCTACCGAGAGGGTGACGGATCTCTCCTTGTCCAGCCCCCTCATTCCCCATCCCGTTGCCCATAAACGGGTCTCTCTGGAGGATATTCTTACGGAGCCTTTGCCTCCCGAGGTTAGACCCACCAACATCGTTCAGCAGGGGGGAATGCTGCAGGCTTTGGTCCTGCTACTCCAGATACTGGGGCTGATAGAGAAGAGGGGCAAGGTTAGCACTTTGCACGGCACCCAGTTTCACGCCGGTTCCGCAAAGAGCCTCACCAAGGGTCTGAACATAGACCTGGAGTCGTTTCAGAAGGAGATAACCTTTGCCCAGCAGATAGAGCTGGTGGTGAGAGACACGAGAAGAAAGGGATTTGTGGTTAACCAGGGCAGGTTGATTCCGTGGTTGAGCCAGCCTCCCCTCGAGATGCTGAGGACCCTCGGTGAATGGATAATGGGGATAAGCGGATTCAAGGTGCCCTTTAGGCTCTTGATGCTCTTTCCCCAGAACAGGTGGATTCCCGTAAGCATTATGGAGGAGGTTATACGGAGGGTCTTGCCGTCTTCCAGGCTGCAGAGAAGACATCTGCCGGTTCGTGATCTTTCACCGAAAACTCCCCTTTCTGTAATAGCGAGGGAGGTGCTTCAGGCGCCGGCTCTCAAAAGCACGGGGGTGGTATCTGTGGGAGAGGAGAGGGGTGAGGAGTTCTTCTTCGTGCATCCTGAGATAAAGCTGTTGTTTGGAGAGGGAGAAGAGCTGATAGGGGAGGAGTTCCCCACTCTTACCCTTCAAGCAAACTTCGAGGCAATACTGGAGGTGAACTTTCATTCGCTACCTTTGGTTTACTTTTTTACCGTCATGGGAGAAACTATTTCGAGAGACGCAGTTGTAATCTTTCAAGTAACCAAGAAGGGTATAGAGTCTCTATTGAAGGGTGGGTGGAATCCCCATGATATAATAGCTCTTTTCGATCGGCATCTTACTCATCCTATTCCCGAAAATGTGCGCATGGCTTTTATCGGTGAAGAGAGGTGAAAGTCATCGATTAAAAAGGGGGGCCAAGGATTGACCCTTAGATCCCGGCTAGTGCTGGGGGTATCTGTTTT
>CAZMTB010000197.1:0-5069 GCA_964569095.1 uncultured Aquificales bacterium | reverse complement strand
AAGAGGGGAAAACCCGCCCCGCACCCAACGTCCGCCAACGGCGAGGAGAGTCTCAGCTTGGACCGAGACGAGAAGAGCAAAGGCGCGAGGGAGTCGAGCACCTCCACCTCCACGAGCTCCTCCGGGGTCTCCAGGGCGGTCAGGTTGTGAACACGGTTCCACCGCACCAGCTCGTCCAGCACAGCCGCCAGGGTCTTCACCCTCTCTTCCGGCAACGATAGCCCAAAGGCCCCCAGGCCCTGGCAGAGAACCGCCCCCCAGTCAGTTCCCCTCAAGGCAGCCTTCTGATGGGCTTGATGAGCCTGGTGGAGACGAAGTGCCTTCCCGGCACCAGGGGTAGTGGTATCTCGAAGTGCCTGACGAAGGGGGCCGCCTGCACCCCGGTGATCTCAATGTCCCCGAGCTCAGGGGTGACGAAGAACCACTTCTGAACCAGGGGAGAGAAGGGCGCCGCGAAGAGGTAAGAGACCACCGCCGCTGCCACCACCCCCAAGGGGCTGAAGAACCTCAAGAAGAACATAAGCACCAGCATCACCACGAAGAGGAGAAAACCACTGGTCATGTTGGCGGTGGCACACCCCTGGTGCACCATGATGGCGTGGTCCCCTGCCAACACCCTCTTCCTCCCCTTCTGGGCCGCCTCCATAATGGCATCGGGGCTCATTATCCCCTCCGGCAGGTTCACGTAGAAGCCCACCTCCTGGGCCATGCCCCGGGGACGGGCGCTTATCCCCTCCTCCTCAAGGATGTTCAGCGTGGCGTGACAGAGGGCGTGATTCTTCCTCAGCCGGGGATCCCTCCAGAGGTTCCAGAGGTGCCTCGGCAGCTCCCACCATCCCCCCATGGAGAAGAGAACGAACTCGTAGGAGAAGAGGAGCACGCTCACCAGGAAGAGGAGGGGAAGCAGGATCCAGAAGAGGGGATTGAAGAGGATGAGCATGAGAATGATGAGGCAAGAGAAGGGGAACCAGAGCTCAAGCACGGTTGTCTCCTCCCCTCAACCTCTCCCTCGTGTGAAGTATCCTCTGAAGGGCGGTGGCGTTGGCCAGTATGGCAACCGCTATAACCGCCCACCAGAGCAGCCCCAGCAAGGCCCCGGCAACGAGCAGTATCACCCTCTCCGGCCTTTCCGCCAGCCCCACCTGGCAGTCGTCTATGAGGCTCTCTGCCCTGGCCCTGGTGTAGCTAACCATCACCGAACCGATAAGGGCCAGAAAGGTGGCCACGAAGAGCCCCGGGCTCTTGAGGGAGCACGACTGGTACAAGAGCCCCCCAAAGACGAAGAGGTCAGAGTACCTGTCAACCGTGGAATCCAGGAAGGCGCCAAAGGGTGAAACGGTGTCGGTGGCCCTGGCCACCCCCCCGTCCAGGCAGTCGCACAGTCCTCCCAAGATCAGCACCACCCCCGCCCACCTGTTGCTGCCAAGGGCAAAGAGAACCCCACTGGCGGCGCTCAACACGGCCCCTGCAACGGTGAGGTGGTTAGGGGTAACCCCAAGCTTCGCTATCCCCCTCGATAGGGGACCAAACAGGGGAAGAAAGAGGTCCCGGTGCCTGCTGGAGAGCATCAGGGTTCCCCCACTATCTCTCTAACGTACCTTGGAAGGGCAAGGGCACCGAGGTGTAGCTCCGGGGTGTAGTACCGCAGGTTGCCCACCCCGTTCACCTCCCTGGCGGGACCCTCCGCGGGATCCGGTCCCAGGGAGCCAAGGGTGAAGCTCCAGGGTCCCCCGTAGGCGGGAACCGAGGAGAGGTAGGTGCACCACAAGGGGAAGAGGTCCCTGAAGAGCCCTGCCACCTGTCTCAGCACCCCGGGCTGAAATAGTGGAGACCCCGACTGGACCGTCACTATTCCACCATCCCTCAGTATCCTCTTGCACTCACCGTAAAACCCCTTCTCAAACAGGCCCTCCGCGGGACCCACGGGATCGGTGGAGTCCACCAGCACAACGTCGAAGGAGCCCTCGTGGCACTCCCCCACGTAGGCGATGCCGTCTCCCACCACCACCGTGGCCCTGGGATCCTCGTAAGCCGAGGCCAACCCCGGCAAGAACCTCTTGCTAACCTCTATCACCTCCCGGTCTATCTCCACCTGGACCGCCTCTTCCACCGTAGGGTGCCTCAACACCTCTCTCAGGGTGCCCCCGTCCCCTCCGCCGATGATGAGCACCCTCCTGGGACGGGGATGGGTGAACATGGGCAGGTGCACCAGCATCTCGTGGTAGCCGCACTCGTCCCTCTCGGTGAGCATGGTCATGCCGTCCAGCACCAGCACCTTGCCAAAGCTCTCGCTCTCGAAGAGGTCTATCTGCTGGTAGCGGCTCGAGCCAGAAAAGAGGGTCTGCCTAACCCTGAAGGCGACTCGCCACCCCTCGTCGAAGGGCTCGGTGTACCAAAGCTCCGTTGCCCTCTGGGGTCTCGCGCTGGGTATCAATCCCATAACACCACCGCGGCAAAGGCGGTTCCTATCTTCTCAACCAGGTGCTCCACTGCCACGCTCTTCAGCTCCCTAACATCCTTGCCCCTCATCAGCATCCCCTCTTTCGCCATCTGGCGCACCCTCTCCTCTATCTCCTCCTTGGAACCCGGGGCGGCGTACTCCATGATGAGGGCAGCCTGGTTCTCGTCCTCCGGGAAGGCTGCCGCCACCCCCGCGCTTATCCTCTCCCCCGGGTTGGAAGAGGTTATGCTGGCGTAGGCCACGGGAACCAACGCCCCCTGGGGAAGGGAGACGGGCTCTATCTCCCTGCAACGGGGAGGTATGATGCTGCTCATCTTCACCAGGTTGGTGTTGCCTATGCCAGCGTTCAGCAAGGCCCCGTCGAAGGAGTTGAGGGGAGAGAACCCTTCGGAGCTGCCCTTAACGAAGAAGAAGGTGGTGGGCATGGTGAAGATCATGGCATACCTCCTGCTGCAGCCACGGGTTTGTAGTTAAGCTCGTCAACGTGGTGAAGCTGTCCCCGCCTCATCTCCATGGTGAACATGGTCTCGGCCTTCAGGGCCTCCTTCAGGTACTCAAAGGCCACCCAGGGGTCCACCGAGTCTCCACAGGTGAAGAGGTCCACCGCCGCGTACTGGTATTCGGGCCAGGTGTGTATCGCCAGATGGGACTCGGCTATCACAACCACCCCGCTCACCCCGTGGGGAGAGAAGAGGTGGAACACGCTCTCCACTATGGTTGCGCCACTGTTCAGGGCCGCCTCCTTCATGGAGTTCTCGATGAGCTCCACCGAGTTGAGACGGTCCCTGTCGCACCCGTAAAACTCTACCAACACATGCCTTCCCAGTGACTTCATCTTCTTCTCCTTTCCGTCCACCAGCTTTGACCTGGGTCAAGCCTGGGTTGGTGCCAAGCGACCTCTCAATAGGTCACCATTATAAGCACTGCCTCTTCCTTGCCCCTGTTTTCGAGCACGAACTCGTTGTCGGGAAAGAGGTAAACCACGTCCTCTTCCCCCACCCGGTTCTCGTCCCCGTTCACCTTGAGCCAAAGCTCACCCTTCAGAAGAAACCCGAATATCTCCTCGTCGTCGAAGTCCTCGCTGGTGAGCCGCCTCTCCGGCTCTATCACCACGTAGTAGGGGTCGAGCTCCCTGTACTGGATGTCAGGGGTGAGGAGCAGCTTTCTCACCCCCGCAATGTCCTCCTCGGTCAGCTCCCTCTCTTCCTTCCTGAAGACGTTGCGCTCTGGCACCTCTATGTCCTGGAAGAAAGAGCTTATGTCCTCTCCCATAACGTCCAGCACCTGCTTGAGCGCCGCCACCGAGGGAGACGCCTTGTCCCTCTCCACCTGAGAGAGGAAACCCTTGGTCAGGTTGGCCCTGGTGGCCAGCTCCTCCAGGGTCAAGGCCTTGGACTTTCTCAACCTTCTCAGCTTCTTCCCTATCTCCATAGAGGCACCTTTCTCGTTAAACCTCGTCGTTGATGGCTAAACAAAAAGTTTTGTTATACCCGAAAACGAGATGTTCTTCTACGCAGGGGGGTAGGGATTGTCAACAAGGTAGGAAAAAATTTTTCTCTCCCCAGAACGGGGAAAAACAGGAAGGCCTTAATAACCCCGGGCTGGCGGCATAACGGCTAAGAATCCAGCCCCTTAATCAACCCAAGGTACTCGTCCACCACCGTGTCCACGCTGAACTCCCTCAGGGCCCTCTCCCTGCTCCGCAGCCCCATCACCCTTCTTCCCCTCTCCGAAACCAACGCCAGCCTGGTCATGGCCTCAGCCAAGGCCCCGGCGTCGCAGGCAAACCTCTAATTCCACCTATCAAGCCAGGCCTGGAACATTAACACATCCCACATGTGATAATGCCACTTACGCCCACCCGAAAGGTGCTCCTCCCACTTCCTTCTAACCAGCAATGGGTCAAAGAAGCCATCTCTTTTCAAACGCTCTTCACTCAAAAGGTCCTCCGCCCACTCCCTCAACGGACCCCTGAGCCAAACATCTATGGGAACGGCAAATCCCATCTTGGGCCGCTCGATCAAGGACTCAGGCAGGTACTTCGAAAGCAACCTCTTCAGTATCCACTTTCCACCACCATCTCTAATCTTCACGCTCATGGGTAGCTTCCAGGCCAACTCTACCACGCGATGGTCCAAAAGGGGCACCCTGGCCTCCAGGCTAACCGCCATGCTAGCCCTATCCACCTTCACCAGTATATCGTCGGGCAGATAGAAGATAAGGTCGAAAAACTGCATTCGCTGGGTAAAATCGGGAAGATTCGGAAAACCCTGCTTCACCTCCACTATCGTTGGAAACCCATCTTTTCCCATAACCACCTTATCTGAATGCCTCCAATGGGAGATCATCTTGTAATAGAGCTCATCAGGGGTATCAGCGTCTATAATCTCAGAGAGCTTGGCAATCTTGTCTCCCATCAATTCCTGCCTGTACCTTCTGGGAATAAACCCATTAAACATCCTAAAAATCTCTTCCCACACGCCGGGAGACAACAAGTTGAGCAACCTGGGCAACAACCTTCTTCTAAACCCTCGCGGAAGCATAGAAACCTTATCCCACAACTCGCGCCCAAGAAAATACCTGGTGTATCCACCAAACAGTTCATCCC
>CAZMTB010000196.1:0-2564 GCA_964569095.1 uncultured Aquificales bacterium | reverse complement strand
ATGATCTCTCCCATCTCGTACCACTCCTTCTCAACCAGGTATCCCTTGGCGCCACACTCCTTGCACTCTATCTCGAAGTGATCAATGGTCTCTTCCATCTCGAGGCTCCTTTCGTTCCAGGTAATCTGTGCCAATAATAGGTCTCTTCAGAGGTTTATAGCAATAGAGGCAGCAGGTATTTGCAGAAGGGTGGGGTAAAGGGGTATAGAGGAGGGCGTTCGCAATTGGGTAGCGAGAGCGGTATTGAGAATCTGAAAACCTAAAGGGAGGCGAATAGGGAGATGCCTGAGGGAAAGCTTGGAGTTCTGATACCTGGGATTGGCGGAGCGGTGAGCACCACCTTTGTTGCCGGCGTGGAGAGGGTGAGAAGAGGGCTCTCGGTACCCGTTGGCTCTCTCACCCAGTTGGGAACCCTCACCAGAGACGGCAACGAGGTGGCAATAAAGGACTCCCTCAAGCTGGCAGACCTCGACTCCCTCGTCTTCGGTGGTTGGGACATATTTCCAGAAGACCTCTACGTCGCCTCCCTGAGGGCCGGGGTGCTCGACCCACGGGACGTGGAGGAGGTGAGGGGGTTTCTTGAGGGCATAACCCCCATGAAGGCGGTCTTCAGCAAGGAATGGGTGAAGAACCTGGAGGGTGACCACGTAAAGGGCGAGAAGGGTCACAGGGCGCTGGTTGAGGCCTTAAGGGAGGACATCGCCCGGTTCAAAGAGGAGACTGGGGTAGAGAGATGCATAGTGGTGTGGTGTGCCAGCACCGAGAGGTTCGTATCTCCCTCCGAAGTCCACTCCTCCCTGGAGGCCTTCGAGAAGGGATTGGACGAGGACCATCCCCACATCTCACCAAGCATGCTCTACGCCTACGCGGCGATAACCAGCGGAGTTCCCTTCGTGAACGGGGCACCAAACCTCACCACCGACATCCCCGCCATGAACCGGCTGGCAGAGGAGTACAAGGTGCCCATTGCAGGCAAGGACTTCAAGACCGGCCAGACCCTCATGAAGACCATAATCGCCCCGGGACTGCGGGCAAGGCTGCTGGGACTCCAGGGATGGTACTCCACCAACATCCTGGGAAACAGGGACGGTCTTGTGCTTGACGATCCCGGTTCCTTCAAGACCAAGGAGGAGAGCAAGCTGTCGGTTCTCGACTCCATCCTCGACCCGGAGAGGCACCCTGAGCTCTACGGCGACTTCTACCACAAGGTGGTTATCAACTACTATCCTCCCCGTGGAGACAACAAGGAGGGGTGGGACTGCATAGACATATTCGGCTGGCTGGGCTACCCCATGCAGATAAAGGTGAACTTCTTGTGCCGTGACAGCATTCTCGCTGCCCCGGTGGTGCTAGACCTCGCCCTCTTCACGGACCTGGCCCACCGAAAGGGGATGGTTGGCATACAGAAGTGGTTGTCATTCTACTTCAAGAGTCCAATCCACCTGCCTGGAGAGATGCCAGAGCACAACCTCTTCACCCAGCTGAAGATGCTGGAAGAGAAGATGGAGGAGTTGGGGTAAACCACTCCCTTTGTAAGGTGAGACGGCAACTTATGTGAACAAACGGCCCAGGGATACATATACCCGTAACCCCAGCAGATTGACACTCTGCGCCTCCGGCGTGTAAAACCCTTACCGTTAGAGGGGAGAAGAGATGTTCGAAAACTACTCTGAACGGGCAAGGCACAGCCTGCTGATAGCCAAGGGCGAGGCCGAAAGGCACGGGCACGACAAGATCAACACCGCCCACATCCTCCTGGGAATCCTGAAGGATGGAGAGGGCCTTGCCATGCTGGTGCTCATGCACCTCAACATAAACCCGGGAACCCTGAAGCAGGAGATAGAGCGGCGTATTCCCTTTGGGAGCAAGGGTTACGTGATGGGTTCCATTCCCTTCGCCCCCGAGGCCAAGAAGGTGCTGGAGTACGCGGTGGAGGAGGCCCAGTTCCTGGGACACGACTTCGTGGGAACCGAACACCTCCTGTTGGGAATCCTCAGGGAGAAGACGGGTCTTGGGGGCAAGCTTCTGAGACGGATGGGCGCCGATGTGAAAGCGGCAAGGGAGGCCATAAACCACATAGGGGTTGCAGGGGTTGGCATAACCAAGAAGAAGGCCAAGAAGTCGTCCCAGAAGACCCCAAACCTGGAGGAGTTCGGTACTGACCTCACCCAGCTGGCTCGGGAGGGCAAGCTGGATCCCGTGATCGGCAGGCAGAAGGAGATCGAGAGGGTGATCACCATCCTCTCCAGGAAGACCAAGAACAACCCGGTTCTGCTTGGAGAGCCCGGGGTAGGCAAGACCGCCATAGTGGAGGGCCTGGCCCAGGCCATAGCGGAGAACAGGGTGCCCGTATCCCTCATGGATTACCGGATCATCTCCATAGACATGGGAGCCCTGGTGGCGGGAACCAAGTACAGGGGACAGTTTGAGAGCCGTATAAAGAACCTGCTCAAAGAGGCCACCCAGAACCCTGAGGTGATTCTATTCATAGACGAGATCCACATGCTGGTAGGGGCAGGGGCCGCAGAGGGTGCCATGGACGCCTCCAACCTGATGAAGCCAGC
>CAZMTB010000195.1:0-16576 GCA_964569095.1 uncultured Aquificales bacterium | reverse complement strand
GGTGAATGCGCCGGTCTGGTGTAGTAGTTCGGTGGGTTCGCCCACGCTTAGTCCCCCGATGGCGTAACCTGGCAGGTCGAAGGCAAGGGTCTCTGAAACCGCCTGAAGCCTGAGGTTTTCGAAGAACCCTCCCTGCACTATGCCGAACAACGCCCCTTTCCCCCTGTGGGCAGCCACGCTCCTCCTCAACCAGTTGAGGGTCAGTTCCAGAGACTCTCTCGCCTGGGCCTCTGATGCGGGATAGGGAAGGCACTCGTCCAGGGGCATTAGGATGTCTGATCCCAGGGCCCGTTGTATCTCCACCACCCCCTCTGGAGTCAGGGTGTGATACGAGCCGTCCAGGTGAGACTGGAACCTCACTCCCTCTTCGGTCACGGTGCGCAGCGGTGAGAGGCTGTAGACCTGGAATCCACCGCTATCCGTTAGAATTCCCCTGTTCCAGCCCATGAACCTGTGGAGCCCTCCCTGGGCCTCTATCAGCCTGTGGCCTGGCCTCAGAAAGAGGTGGTAGGTGTTGGCCAGGATGAGGCGGTACCCGCACTCCTTCAGCTCGTGGGGAGAGATCCCCTTAACGCTTCCCGCCGTACCCACTGGCATGAAGAGGGGAGTCTCGCAGGTGATCCTGTCCAGCTTGAGAAGACCCCGTCTTGCCCTTGATGCGTTGTCCCTTGCCACCACCTCGAATCTGAGCATGGAGGCCTTATTACCACCTTGGGGTGATTAGACAAGTGTGCCCCTCGCCAGGGAGGGGCACTGGAAGACTCCCGCTTGGGGGTGCCGTTGTGGGTTGAACCTTTACTGGGATATCTTCTTGATCAACCAGGCCATGTTCTCGCCGAGGATCTTGAAGGTGTCCATTCCCTCCTGATCCTTCAAGACGTCTCCGGGATCCATTCCCATTCCCATGTTCCAGAATATGGAGCATGGAATTATCACCTGGTTCAGGGCGTAGAGGGAGTTTATCTGGTTGAAGACCTCCACCGCTCCTTGGCGGCGTGCCGCTATCACCGAGGCTCCCACCTTCCTCTTCAGCTTGTAGTCCCCTCCAATGGCGCACATTCCCGTTCGGTCTATGAAGGCCTTCACCTCTCCGCTCACCCCTCCGAAGTAGACGGGGGAGCCAATGATTATGCCCTCTGAGTCGTACACCTTTGCTATCCACGAGTTGAAGACGTCGCCGGTTTGGACGCAGAAGCCGTCCTTCTTCTCAAAACACATTCCGCACGCCTTGCAGGGATTGATGCCGGATCCGCCCAGCTGCAGGAACTCTGTCTCTATCCCCTCCTTCTCCAGCACTTCCAGTACCACCTTTATTGCGGTGGCGGTGTTTCCCTCTTTTCTCGGGCTTCCGTTTAGAGCCACTACCTTCATTAGACACCTCCAGAACAAATTGAGTTTTGAAACAATCTATTCCTTAGGATAGGAAATTACAAGTAGGAATGAGAAAGATTAGCAAATTAAAAATCTTTAACCAAAAGGCGTTTTGGAAAGCTCTCCGTAAGTGATTGGTTCTCTTGGATTACGGATCTATGCGCTACTCCCAGTTTTACCACCTCTGATACGGGTACCGAGAGGGGTATTAGCAGGCCACTCTCCGTATCTTCTGCCTCTTTCAGAAGATCTTTCAAGGGTTTTGATATCGTTGGATGCCTGTAATTGGGGGCGATATCCGCCAAGGGTCTTAGAACGAAGGGTCTTTGGTGTAGCCGGGGGTGGGGTATCTCTAAGAAGGTGGTGTTCACCACCCGTTGGTCGTAGAAGAGGAGGTCTATGTCTATGGGGCGAGGAGAGAGGTCCCCTTTGGTGGTGCGTCCCAGTTCGGCTTCCACTTGCTGGGATAGCCTTAGCAGCTCTCGAGGAGAGAGGGTCACCTCGAGCTCCGCTACGCAGTTTACGAACCACGGCTGGGGAGGGACATTCACCGGTTCAGTTAGGTAGAAGGGAGACGTTTTCACCACCTCTCCCATGCACAGTTGTGCAAACCTGCGAAGGGCAAATAGGCAGTTGAAGATCCGACTCCCCCTGTTTGAACCGAGGGATACAAAGAGCCTTGGCATCTCGATTCTGGCCTGCAAAAAGAATGGAGCGGGAAACGGGATTTGAACCCGCGACCCCCGCCTTGGCAAGGCGGTGCTCTACCACTGAGCTATTCCCGCTCGCTGAACCTCTCTCTACAAAAGGGGCAGAAACCTTGTCAACCCCTTTTCTATGAAAGAGAGAGGCCTTCTACCCCGGGATGGCTTGCCGCCCTACCTTTGGGCTTTAATCCTCTGGAGTGAACTGGTCTTTCCCTGCCCCGCACACGGGACACACCCAGTCCTCTGGGAGGTCTTCGAAGGCGGTGCCAGGGGCCACTCCGTTGTCGGGGTCTCCCTTGGTGGGAACGTACACGTATCCACACACCTCACACACGTATCTCTTCATCTCGTCCCTCCTTTCTCTCTCTGGTTTTTTCTCTATGTCTTCAATGTAGGTTGGTGCCGTTTTTGGAGATTTGCCCCCCTTCACCTGATGGTAGTGGGCATAGGTCATAGGGGTTCCTCCCAGGTGCCTTGCCGTTACCACCTCTCCAACGAAGAGGGTGTGGGTGCCTACCCCCACCTTTTGGGTTACCTTGGCCTCCAGAACGGCCACCGAGTGGTCTCTCACCATGGGGGCACCGGTGACGCCCGTTTCGTAGTTCACCTGGGATAGTTTATCCACATCTCTTCCCGACTTGAACCCAAAGAGGCCTATGAACTGGAGAGGTGCGTTCTCCTCCAGTATGGACACTCCAAACACCCCGCTCTTCTCCACGAACTGGTGGGTCAGGTTTTGGCGATTCAGGGCCACTGCGATCTGCGGGGGATTGGATGTGA
Organism: uncultured Aquificales bacterium; assembly: GCA_964569095.1. Classification (GTDB taxonomy): domain Bacteria; phylum Thermosulfidibacterota; class Thermosulfidibacteria; order Thermosulfidibacterales; family JALWSI01; genus JALWSI01. The sequence continues at coordinate 13,718 of CAZMTB010000195.1, read as the reverse complement.
CCTGGAAGACCGCGTTGGCGATCTGCCCGTTTAGCCTGTCGCCCTCTTTTGAGGTGACTATGTAGAGCCCGTAGGAGAACTCCCTGAGGGCCTTCTTATCTATCGCCATGCCTTATCTCCTTCCCTTATCAATTCACAACGGGATGCCCGGCGGCCTTCCATGCCTTCATTCCACCCGCAAGGCTGTGAACCTCTTTGAAACCCAATCCCTGAAGGAAGCTGGCGGCGATGTTGCCTCGGTATCCGGAACCACAGATGATGAGAATGGGATCTTCCCTGGGAAGCTCGGGTGGTTCTTCCAGAAGCCTCGTGAGGGGAAGGTGTTCCACTCCCTCGATGTGTCCAGACTGGTACTCGGGACTGGTTCTCACGTCGAAGACCGCTTGGTAGTAGCCGCCGTGCATCCTCTCTTTCAGCTCCAGGGCGGAGATCTGGCAGAGCTTGCCAAGGGGATAGCCCGCCTCTTGCCAGCTCGTTATTCCTCCTCCCAGATAGCCCACTATTCTGTCGTAGCCTATGCGGTGTAGTTGTGTGCAGATCTCCTCGAAGTCCCTCTCGTTGTGCACCACCAGGATGAGCTCCTTTTGGGGGCCTATGACCATGCCTACCCAGTTTGCCGCCTTCTCCGAGAGACCAATGTTGATGCTGCCCGGTATGTGGGCGCCTCCGAAGGCTGCAGAGTCTCTTGTGTCCAGCACCACTGCTCCGGCTTCCGTTCTCTCTTTGGCCTGGCGAGGGGATAGATAGCGCGAGCCGGGGCACTTCTCCAGGAGGGGAGGTCCCTTCCTGTTGGTAGAGATTATGTGGGTGAAGCTCTTGGGTCTCTCTGGGAAGTTGCTGGTGAACTGGCGGTGAAACTCTTCCCAGTCCAAAGAGAAGACGGGATTTGCGCGTTTCTCGAAGCCGATGGTTGAGCTGGGCTTTGAACTCATGCCTCTGCCGCAAAGGGAGCCTTCTCCGTGTGAGGGATAGATCTCTGTGCTGGCGGGAAGCCTGCCAAGCTTTTCGTGTAAGGAGTGGTAGAGGTTTTTCACCTGTTCCTCCAGAAGCTCGTCTCCCGCCAGGTCTGGGCGTCCCACGTCTCCAACGAAGAGAGAGTCTCCCGTTAGAACGAACCAGGGTTCTGGGTCTCTAGCGAGGTCCGTAACCAGTATGGACATGAGGTGAGGGGTATGTCCCGGCGTCTTCAGGAACCTGAGCTCCACCTTTCCCAGCCTGATCCTCTCCCCCTCTCTCACCTCTCTGTGGGGAAACTCCACGGGGGTTCCCTCCATGAAGAGGATCTCTGCCCCTGTTCTCTCCCGTAGCTCCAGGTTTCCGCTAACGTGGTCGGCGTGTATGTGGGTTTCGAAAACGTGGGTGATTCTCATGCCGTGCTTGCGGGCAACCTCGATGTAGTCCTGCACGTCCCGCTTGGGGTCCACCACGCAGGCCACCCTTCCCTCCGGACAGCCAATGAGGTACGAGAGGCAGCCCATTCCATCAACCACGAACTGCTTGAAGAACATTTAAGGTGCCGTCTCCCTGAGTCTCTCCGCTATTGCTCTTCCCAGGTCGAAGCACTCTTGCAGGGTCTCCCTGGTGGGTACGTACTTTGCCTTTATCTCTCCAATAACCTCAACTTTTGTGGCTTCCAGGTACTCCCTTACCTGCTTCACCGACTCTCCGCTCCAGCCGTAGGAGCCGAAGGCTGCCCCTACGAGGTTTTGGGGCTTCAACCCTTTGATGTAGGTGAGAACGTCGGCCATGGATGGCAGCAGGTTGTTGTTCAGGGTGGGTGAGCCCGCGACCAGCGCACCTGCATCGAGAATCTCGGTGATCACGTCGCTTCTGCTGAAACCGGCGAGGGGCATCAGCTTCACTTGGCATCCCCCGTCCACGAGCCCCTCGCAGATGGTGCGTCCCATGTGGTCGGTGCTTCCCCACATGGTGTCGTACACCACCACCGCCTTGGTGGTGGGCTCTTGCTTGGCCCACTTCTCGTATAGGTGGAGGACCCTCTCGATGTCTTCCTGGCGCCTCCAGATGGGACCGTGATCGGTGGCCACGATCTTTGGTGCAAGACCGAGCTTCTTCACCTTCTCCAGCAGCTTCAGCACCAGGTTTGAGTAGGGAAGCAGGATGTTTGCGTAGTAGGTTGCAGTCTCTCTCCACACCAGACCCGGATCGACCTGGTCTGCGAAGAGCTCGCTGCACGCCAAGTGCATTGCGAAGGCGTCTTGCGAGAAGAGGACCCCTTCGTCGGGTAACCACGAGAACATGCTGTCGGGCCAGTGTAGCATTCTGGTCTCGAAGAACTGGACCTTCGTGTTCCCCAGGCTCACCTCTTCTCCGTCTTTCACTGCCTCTACCGTGATGTCCCAGTGGAGCTGGTCCTTCAGGTTCTTCACCCCCATTGTAGAGGCAAACACCTTTTCGGGCTTCACGAGCTCTACCACCTCGGGAAGGGCGCCCGAGTGGTCCATCTCGGAGTGATTCGATATGATGTAGTCTATCTCTTTGGGGTCAATCACGCTGGATATGCGGGAGAGGAGCTCCTTCTTGTAGGGCTTTTTGCAGGTGTCCACCAAGGTGACCTTGTCTGCCAAGATGAGGTATGCGTTGTAGGTTGATCCCTCGTGGGTGGTGTACCCGTGGAAGTTTCTAAGACTCCAGTCCCTTACTCCTACCCAGTAGACCTTTTCGGTGACCTTTACTGCTTTAAACATCTCTTCTCCTCTTTGGGTGAATATCTACGGGGCTTCTCTCATAGATCGCCCTTCGTTGTCCACCGCAACCGCAAAAAAAGGGAAGGGCATAGGCCCTTCCCTTTGAATTCTACCTTTTGGGGTTAGCCTTGTGCCAGGGCAGGGGCCGTTCTCTGTCCCAGCTCCCTGTCCATCATGAAGAGGGGACCAGTCTGATCCCCAATCATGCGCAGTCTCTCCAGAATAGACCCGAAGGTGGCTTCTTCCTCTACCTGTTCGGTGACGAACCACTGCAGGAATATCTGGCAGGCGTGGTCTCTCTCTTCCAAAGAGAGCTCCATAAGGTCGTTTATCAGCTTGGTTACGAACTGTTCGTGCTTGAACGCGGCCTCGAAGACCTCAAGGGGCGAGCCCCACTCGGTAGGGGGACCGTCTATCTGGGTGAGCTTCACCCTTCCCCCTCTCTCGTTGATGAAGCTGTAGAACTTCATGGCATGCTCCACCTCTTCTACCACCTGAGCCCTCATCCACGCGGCAAACCCGGGCAGGTTCCTGCTCTCGAACCAGGCGGTCATGGAGAGGTACATGTATGCGGAGTAGAGCTCGGCGTTAAGCTGTTTGTTCAACGCCTCTTCCATTTTGGGGGTCATGGTCAGCTCCTCCAATGACCGTGTAGGTTGCAGTACTCCCTTGCAATCACCTTCTCTCCGTCCACCGGGAAGAAGGCCTCAGGTGCATCTCCTGGATTCAGGTACTGCCTGTAAACCTTGCCGTCTACCAGTAGCTCTATCCACTGGATGTAGTGCTTGTCCTCCATGGGGTGAGGAACGCTTCCTACCTTTACCAGCACACCTCCGTCCCTCTTCTCCACCACGGGCACGTGTTTCTCCTGGGCTGCGTCGGTGGTTCCCTCTTTCAGAAGGACCATAGGTGTACCGCAGCACACAAGCTCTCCCTTGCCTCCCTGCAACACCTCGACGATGTTTCCGCACTTCTCGCAGATATAGACCTCGTATCTCTCAGCCATTTTGCTACCTCCTCTTCTTTTGGAATTGTTTAGAACCTCTCCGACATCTCAAACTCTTTCACGCCGAAGTAGAATCCCGTGTTGTTGATGCTGTCTATCTCCGCTTGGATCAGGTCGTAGTGGGTCTCCTCCCAGCGGGCCAATTCCTGGGCCAGCTTCTTTGTCTCGGGATCCTCGCTCTTCTTTGCCAGCTCGGCGAAGTAGTTGGATGCCTTCTTTTCAAACTCCAAGGCCATCTTCAGAGCCTCGAGGTCGGAGGCACCCTCTTCCCCCTTGATCAAGCCGTCTTTAGACTTGATCTTGGGCATGAGCCCCTCGATCTCTTCCGTGGGGATGTTGGGTTTCTCCATCACCTTTCCCTCTACGATGTTGGCCTTGATTCCCTCCAGAATCCTCATGTGCTCGTACTCGTCCTTGGCAAGCCGTATGAACATGTTCTTGCCCGTCATGCTTTTCGACTTGTGGGCAAAGTTGAGGTAGTTGATAAGCCCCTTCTTCTCCAGCTCTATGCCGGCCTCTATCACCTTTACCAGGTTGCTCTTCTCCATGGTGCCTTGCTCCTTTCTGGTTTGCATGGCCGGCTATCTGCCAGCCATGCCCTCAATTAATCTAAGCGGCTTCGGCTTCGAAACAAGCCGTTATTTTTCCACTTCCACCACCGTGGATACGGTGTTCACCTTCATGGGAGCGTACTCCGTCTTGGGCAGGTTGAGGAACTCTCCCACCGACGAGGGTACCAAGCTGTAGTAGAGGGTTGCGGTAATGGTGACGGGACCTGGGGCGACGTTGGCGGGTACCTTCCAGGTGTAGTTCTCCACCTTTGTCTCCCTTGGGCCTATTCTGTAGTCTACCAGTGTGTTCTTTGCGGTGTACCACTGGCAGATGGTCTGTCTTCCTTTGGGATCAAGGAAGGGCCTGCGGAATATCCTTGCCCCGTCGGGTACGTCTCCGTCCCTCTTTACCCCCTTGAATCCCTTGATACCCATGATCTCTCCCATGGCCTGGTATGCGTAGGCGTGGGAATTGGCTATCGTGTACTCTTCTCCCTCGAAACCTTTTGGGGTTACGGGTATGCTGAACCTCTTGCCCGTGGAGTCAACTGCCCACACCTCGAGCCAGAGCATCCTCTCCTCGGTGGAGCCGGAGGGTATGTAGTGTCCCACCTTCCCGTTGAAGAGCTCTACCCTGAAGTTCAGCTTCGATCCAGGCTTTGCCACGGTCTTCTTGGGGTATATGGCCAAGTCTACTGCTCCGGCCAGTTTGCTCTCGAAGTGGGCACCGTGGAAGGTGTGGTGGGCAATGTCGTCTCTCTTCTTGCCTGCCCTGGCGGACTTTCCTGCTGCGTAGTACATGTGGCAGTCTTGGCACCTGACCCCTTCCTTTGCGTAGGGACCCTCTTTCCACTCCCGGTAGGTACTCTTCACCCAGGCACCGTAGGGACTTGCCTCGTCGTGGCAGGTGGCACACATCTCTGGGCTCTTCAAGAAGGCCGAGTAGTGGGTTCCGTGGGGGGCCTTGGCGTCTCTCCTGGGTCCCTCCTTAACCCTGTTGGGCTCTATGGTGTAGCTGAAGTTGTAAGGGGTCTTTTCGGTGGTTCCGGTTATGTTGTGGCAGATTTCGCAGCTTACCCCTTCGTTTGCCCTGGTGTTTGCCGCCGGGGACTTTGGAGGGATGTCTCCAGCGAGGAAGGCCAGGGGAGCGTGGCATGCGATGCATCCGGCCTTTACACCGGCAACCTTCTCCAACTTCTGTGAGTGGGGAAGGGCCAGCTTGAAGTACTCAACGTCGTCCCAGGGATGGGTGAAAGACTTGGCCATGAGGCTCTGGGACCATTCCTGGTATATCTCTCTGTGGCACATGCCACACTTTTTAGGGCTCTTAAAGTCCTTGTAGTGGTACTTGCCCATCTCTGCCGCCCGGGCGTTACCCACCGCGGCGAAGATGAACGCCGCTGCCAATGCCACAACCACGTATCCTCTTCTCATACCTACGCCTCCTTCTCGTGAAGAGTCTCTCCTACTCGTTGATCCTACCAGTTCTCCCCCCAGAGTTCAAAGTACGCCTTTGGGTGGGCGCAGGCGGGACAGGTTTCGGGAGGCTCAAGACCCTCGTACACGTAGCCACAGTTTCTACAGCGCCACAGCACCTTCTCCGGGCGTTTGAAGACCCTGTCGTTCTCGATGTTGGATGCAAGGTCCAGGTAGCGCTTTTCGTGGTACCTCTCTGCCACGGCTATGCTTCTCATAACCACGGCTATCTCCGGGAAACCCTCTTCTTCGGCGATCTCTGCGAACTCGGGGTACATCTCCGTGTACTCGTAGTGTTCTCCAGCGGCGGCCTCCTTCAGGTTCTCCAGAGTGGAGCCGATCACCCCCGCGGGGAAGGCAGCGGAGATCACCACCTCGCCTCCCTCCAGGAGCTTGAATAGCCTCTTGGCATGCTCCTTCTCTTGGTTTGCGGTCTCTTCGAAGATGGAGGATATCTGAACGTATCCCTCCTTCTTCGCCTGGCTGGCGAAATAGGTGTACCGGTTTCTCGCCTGCGACTCCCCCGCGAAAGCGGTGAGAATGTTCTTTTCCGTCTTGGTTCCTTTCAGTTTGGCCAATGTTTTCCTCCTTCTCTTTGCTTTTTACAGATGGCTCTTCCCATCTTCTGTGATGGCGTACTTGCACCTCACGGGACTATCCACGTACCCGAGTTTCTTCAGCACCTTAATGTTGGCGCTCACCTCTTTAGACTCCATCCCTACTGCTTCTGCTATCTGCTTGGGGGCCAATGGTTTGCCCAAATCGTTCAACGCGGCCAGGATTTTCTTCTGAGCCTCACTCAACCCTTCTGCCTGGTTCTGAGCCTTCTTCTTGCAAGCCATGGTTCACCTCCTTCAGGCGTCGCAGTTTTTGCTGTTCATCTCCCGGGAGCACTGGGGACAGATGCCCAATATGTTTATTGCGCATTCCAGTATCGTGTACCCGGTGTCCGGGTCTAAACCCTCTTTGATCTCAGGGAAGTTGGTTAGGGGATAGTCTTCCACCTTTCCACATCGTATGCATATTATGTGGGGGTGGGGATGTATTCCTCCATCGAACCTCATCTTCTTGCCTGCTACCTCCAGTTTCTTTATCTCGCCCATGGAGGCCAGAAGTTCGAGGTTTCGATAGACGGTACCCAGACTGATGTTGGGCATTTTTTTCTTAACCTCTACATAGACTTCGTCTGCAGTGGGATGGGTTCTCATTCCCCGTATGGTCTCCAAAATTGCCTCTCGCTGCTGAGATTTTCTCATCAATCACCTTCCAATAATAGTAATTTTTCTCGTTTAGAGAATCTATTGTCTAACTGACTCGGTGTCAAGGGGCCTGGGGCGAAAAAGTCTAAAAAATTTGGGTTTCTTGCTAATGCCCATAATGTTTGAGAGTATTCAAGCTCGAGTTGCTCAACTGAACCTGATGTTTTAGCTTAATCCCTGGCGAGGGACCTCGGAACTTTGGTGAATTGGGAGTGATTTAGAGGTGGGAATCAAAGTTGGTTTGGCCTCTATGGTATTGTTTGTTGCTCTTTTCTCTGGGAAGGTTCAGGCTCAAATTATGGTCTCCACCTGCATGAGCCTGAGAACCCCCGTCACCCTCCTGGCCAGGAGATACCAGGAAGAGAAGGGGATGAAAGTGAGAATAAACGCCGCTTCCTCGGGTCGCCTGGCCCTCCAGATAGAGAAGGGGGCCCCCGTGGACATCTTCATCTCGGCCTCTACCCGATGGATGGATCGGCTGGAAAAAGCGGGACTTATAATACCCTCCACCAGGGTGAACCTCCTCTCCAACTCCCTGGTTCTGGCTGCCCCTCCGGGCTCTCCCCTCTCCTCCTTAAAAGACCTGACCAGTGTAAGCAGGCTTGTGATAGGAGACTACCACTTCGCCCCCTTCGGGCTTTACGCCAAAGAGGCCCTGGAAGCCCTGGGCCTTTGGAAGAAGCTGGTTCCCCGCATCATCCTGGCCAACCATGCCGGCCAGGCGGTAACCTGGCTCATGACGGGTAATGCCGATGCAGGCATCATCTACTACTCGGACTATGTCACCTTCCAGGACCGACTGAAACTGGTGGCCAGGATACCACCCTCCCTCCACTCCCCCATCACCTACTGGATGGCCGTGGTGAAAGGCACCACCCACCCAGACCAGGCCAGGGCCCTGGAGAGATTCCTCTCCTCTACCCAAGCCACTAAGGTGTTCCTGAAATACGGGTTCAGCCCGCCCCCCGGGAGGAAACAGCCATGAAGGTTCCCATGGATCCCCAGGCCCTGTTTTCCATCGTCCTCTCCTTCAAAGTGGCCTTCACCGCAACCGGGGTGGTAACCCTGACAGGGCTTCCCCTGGCCTATCTCCTGGCCTATCGGGAATTCCCCGGCAAGCACATCCTGGACACCCTCGTCACCCTGCCCCTGGTATTCCCTCCCACGGTTACGGGCTACCTGCTGCTCCTGCTCTTTGGGCGCCATGGTCCCGTGGGAAGCCTCCTCTACAAGCTGGGAGGTTTCTCCCTACTCTTCACCTGGTACGCCGCCGTGGTGGCCTCATCTGTAGCCGCCCTTCCCCTCATGGTGAAGAGCGCCAAGGCCGCCATGGAGTCCGTGGATCCCAGGCTCATCATGGCCTCCTACACCCTGGGAAAGGGATCCGGCACCACTTTCTTCAAGGTCATCCTGCCCCTGGCCCGGGGAGGCATAGTGGCCGGAGTGGTGGTGGCCTTTGCGAGAGCCATGGGCGAGTTCGGCGCCACCCTAATGCTGGCAGGCAACATCCCTTTCAAAACCAACACCATTCCCCTGGAGATCTACAGTGCCGTCTCCTCGGCCCAGTTCTACAGGGCCAACATCCTGGTATTGATCACCACCCTGATGTCCCTGGCCGTCATATACTCGGTAAACCGGCTGGGTCACAGGAGCTCGCCCTGGTGATGGAGGTGGAAATCCACAAGGCCCTCAAGGGCTTCTCCATGGAAGTCCAATGGTCCTCCAAGGCCCCCATAACCGCCCTCTTCGGCCCCTCGGGCTCAGGCAAGAGCCTCACCCTCCAGGCCATAGCGGGGCTTATGGAACCCGACGGGGGAATCATCAGGGTAGGGTCCACCCTCTTCTACCACGGGGAAAAGGGCATAAACCTGCCTCCCCAGAAAAGAAAGGTAGGGCTCCTCTTCCAGGAATTCGCCCTCTTCCCCCACATGACGGTGCTGGACAATGTGGCCTACGGCATACCTGGAGGAGACAGGGCCAGGGCTACAAGGCTCCTGGAAACCTTCCAGATAGCCCACTTGGCCTCCCAGTATCCCCACCAGCTTTCGGGGGGAGAGAAGCAAAGGGTGGCCCTGGCCCGGGCCCTGGCCATCAACCCCACCGTTCTCCTACTGGATGAACCTTTTTCCGCCCTCCACTCCGGCCTCAAAGAACACATGTACAGGGAACTCGAAAGAACCGTGGACTCCTTCTCCATACCTGCCATCCTGGTGACCCACGACCTGGAAGAGGTCTTCCGCCTGGCCCAACACCTGGTCCTGTATCACCAGGGCAAGGTGGTCCAGGAGGGCCCTCCCAACCTGGTATACCACCGGCCCCGCCACATCCAGGCCGCCAGGCTCCTGGGCCACAGGAACTTTCTCCCCGCCACGGTGACGGGCCTGGAGAAAGGAGAAACCCTGAAACTCCGCCTCCCCCAAGGCCAGACCCTCTGGGGGAGGGACGCCTCGGGAGGAAGGCTCAAGCCGGGAGACCAGGCCGTAGCCCTGGTCCATCCCCTGGCCCTGGCCCCCACCCGGAAGACACCCTCTTTCCGGTTCCGGGCCCCCCTGGAGTCCCTGACAGAAAGGGGAGACTTCGTCATTCTGGTTCTCAATCCGGGGGCGCCCCTGGAACTCAAGGTCCAGAAAACCCTTCTGCCCAACTTCATCCTGGAGCCTGGGCGGGAGGCCCAGTTCATGCTATCCATAGAAAGCATAACCGTATTCGAGGGAGAGGGGGAATGAAGAGGAAGATTCCCGTGGAAGAAGCCGTGGGAAAGGTCCTGGTCCACGATGTAACCCAGGTGGACCCCGACAGGGGGTTCAAAGGCCCCGCCTTCAAGAAAGGACACATCATCACCTCCCAGGATGTGGAGAGGCTGAAGGACCTGGGAAAGGAGTATGTCTACGTCCTGGAGCTGGAACCCCACGAGATCCATGAAGACGAAGCCGCCGTCATCCTGGCCGACGCCCTCATGGGTGAGAACACCTACCGGGACGAGAGCCCCACCGAGGGCAAGATCTCCATCTACTCCAGGGTCTTCGGCGTGGTGAAGATAGACGTAGAGAGGCTGATGGCCTTCAACAGGGTGGGGGAACCCTCGTGTCCCACCGTCCATACCCACCTTCCCGTGAAGGAGGGGGACACCCTGGCCGCCGTGCGCATCATATCCCTCACCGCCCCCCGGAGAGAGGTTGAAGAAGCGGCAAGGATCGCCGGCCCCAAAGGCATCATCCGGGTGGTACCCTTCATCCCCAAAAGGGTGGGGCTCATCATCACGGGCACCGAGATCTACAAGGGAAGGATCCAGGACAGGTTCCACGCCCGCCTCCTGCCCAAACTCCGGTACTATCTGGCAAACATAGAAGAGAAGACCGTCCTACCCGACGACCTTGAATCCATAAAAAGGGCCATCCTGGACTTCACGGCCAAGTACGACATGGTCCTCCTCACGGGAGGCACCTCGGTGGACCCCGACGATGTGACCTACAGGGCCATAAAAGAGGCAGGAGCCCGGCCCTTCATCCGGGGCAATCCCATCCAGCCAGGCAACATGCTCACCATGGGATGGATAGAAGGCAAGCCCATAGTGGCCGTCCCCGCTGCCGCCCTCTTCTTCCAGGCCACAGCCCTGGACGTGTGGCTGCCCCGTCTCCTGGTGGGAGACATCATCACCAGGGAAGAGGTGGTGGCCAGGAGCCACGGGGGACTGTGCCACCGGTGCAACATCTGTGTCTTCCCCGTATGTCCCTTCGGAAAGGGGTAGAAAAGATGAAGAAGAAATTCAGAGAAGCCCAGGAGGTGATTCTGGCCCTGGCCCGCCCCCAGGGCACCACGGAGGTCCCCCTGGAAGAGGCCCTCAACCGGGTGCTGGCCCAGGAGGTCCCTTCTCCCCTGGACCTTCCCCCCACAGACACCTCCGCCATGGACGGATACGCCCTCATGGCCTCTTCCACCTGGAATCCCCCCGCGACCCTGAAGGTGGTGGGAGAAGCCCCCGCCGGCTGCACCCATCCCCCGCCAGTGGGACCGGGAGAAGGGGTGCTGGTAACCACGGGAGGCCCCATTCCTCCCGGGGCTGACGCCGTGGTGAAGGTGGAAGAGGTGGTAGAGGAGGGGGACAGGATAACCATCAACAGAAGGGTGGAACCAGGGGAACTCATAAACCTCAAGGGACAAGACCTGGCCCGGGGCCAAATCCTCCTCTCCCCGGGCACCACCCTGGACTTCCGCAAGGTGGCCCTCTTGGCCTCGGTAGGCGCGAAGCGGGTGAAGGTGTTCGAAAGGCCCAGGGTGGCCCTCATGGCCACGGGAAACGAACTGCTGGAGCCGGGGGAACCCTGGCAACAGGGCATGCTCTACAACACCAACCGCTACATAGTGGAGGGGCTCCTCAAGGGAGAAGGGGTGGAAGTGGACTACCTGGGCATCCTCCCCGACGACCCGGATATACTGAGGAAGGAACTGGGAGAGGCCCTGGACCGCTACCCCCTGGTGGTCACCACGGGGGCCGTCTCCCGGGGAAAGTACGACCATCTGAGGTGGGTGCTGGAGACCCTGGGGGTGAAGCTCCACATCACCTCCACCAACATCAAGCCCGGCCATCCCCTGGCCTTTGGCACCAGGGGATCCACCATCTTTTTCGGCCTTCCAGGATACCCCTCGGCCACCCTGGTGAACGCCTTGGTCTATCTGCTGCCCGGGGTAAGAAAAATGAAGGGGGAACTCAGGCCCCTGCCATCCACCCTGCCGGCCCTGGCTGGAGAACCCTTCAAATCCCGAAAGGACAGGGTCTATTTCATCAGGGTGAACCTGGAACGCCAAGGAAAAACCCTGGTAGCCCGAAGCGCCGGCTCCCAGCTCACCTCCAACTACCTCTCCTCGGCCCTGTGCCAGGGATTAGCCATCCTGCCCGAGGAGGTGGAGGTGGTGGAACGGGGACAAACCGTAGAGGTGCTGGTACTGGAAAAGGGGTGGTGAAACCCTCACCCCTCCCCAGGGAGCCTGATCTTCAGCTCCACGGTACGGGCCCCCTCCCCTCCTTTGAGGTTGCCCACCAGGGCCGCCACCGTGGTGGCCACGGTCCTCTCCACGAAGGGCTTCATGGCCACGGGCCGGCCGTTCACCCAGAGGGCCGCCCATCCCTCACCCAGGAAGGTCTCTTCTATGAAATCCGCCAGTTCCTCGATCTGATGGGGGCCGAAAGTCCGGAAACCCTCCACGGGCTCCCTCCAAACCACCGCCAGGAGGTTCTTTCTCTCCCCGAGCCGGGAAAGGGCAGAGGAATCCGCTACCACCTCGATTTTGGGCAGGGAGCTGCCCTTGAAACCTTCGCACACTACCAGGTGACAACGCCCCAGGAGGTCGAAGACCACAGCCTCCAGGGAAGGGGCATCCTCCCGGAAACACACGGCCCTGCCAGGCTCCAGAAGCACCACATCCTCCACTCCGTCCCCCCGGTAAAGGGCCGTATCCTTGCCAGGAGGCTCCTGGACGAGATCCCGTTCCTTGGTGGACTTTACCACCCCAATCCTGTACCCCCTGGCCCGCAGGGTAGTCACCACTCTTCTCACCAGAGTGGTCTTACCCGCATTGTGAAAACCGGTGAAGGCTATTGCTGGTAGCAACGTGGTCTCCTATTCATTTTATTTGTTGCCTTTTCCAAGTCTTCTGGGGTGTTTATGTTTAGGAACATGAGCTCCGGGTCTCCGAAGATGGTTAACTCTGATTCTCTTATCACCTTGACTATCAGTGGTGTACTTAAGAGGCCTTTTAGAGAGCAGTCTCCCTTTGCCAGATTCTTCTTCGCAAAGGATAGGCAGCTTTTGGAATAGACCCCTACTTGAGGTTGAAGGGCATCTCTTACCTGGCAGGTCAGGATGTCGTGCCCACCTTCCTGGTGCAAGAGGAATGAGAGCAGGTCGGTACTTAAAAATGGCATGTCCACCGGCAGGATCAACACCCTTGAGAAGATCTTTAACCCCTCCAAAAGGCCTGCCAGGGGACCTTCCCCTTCCTCGTCCAACAGGCAATCCATATTTGGGATGATGCGCTTGCCGGAGAGTATTTTCACGGGAATCTTCAAAGGTTCCACCTTTTCTAAAACCATGCTTAGTAGGCTTTTCCCTTCTATCTCTATTGAAACCTTGTCTCTTCCCATGCGGCGGCTATTGCCGCCGGCTAAAATGCCCACGCCTAATATCTCGTTTTTCATTTCGCTCGTTGTTCGACGATTAAGATTACTGGATCATCCACTTTAACCTCTCCTCCCACTACAACTTTGCCAAAAATGCCGAAACGGGAGAGTACCTCTTTGTGCCAAGGAGAACCAGGAGGATAGAACTTCCCTATTTGGCTAACCCGTATTCTGGCATTTCCAATTCTCAACTCGTCCCCTGATCTCACTTTAGAAAGGTCGGCTCCTTTTACAAGAATGTTCGCAGCGAGGTGGTCTGGTTGTACATCTATTCCTTTCTTTTCCAGCTCCTCCAAGCGTTCCACCTCGAGTAAACTCACTTGGCGGTCCCATTCTCCGGCGTGTGCGTCTCCTTTCACTCCCCAATTAGGAAGTAGTTCTATGCGGTTCACCGCTATCTTGGGCACTCCTCGGTTATCGCTTGTGGCTAAATGAATCACCCTGCCTCGGTTCAATGTCCTTTGCCTCTCATAATATCCAGGGAGTGTATTATTGCAGGGAAAACAGCGTGGAGTCCCTCTTTTACTGCCTTCGGAGATC
>CAZMTB010000194.1:0-5520 GCA_964569095.1 uncultured Aquificales bacterium | reverse complement strand
AGCAGGAGTTCTACTTGTGGGAGAGGCGGGGGGCAGATCGGGGTTTTTGGAGGATAGTCCCCTGCTTCTCTCCTGCTCCGTGGTGGCAGGAGGAGAGCCTTTCTTCTCTGCTCTCGTGGAGTGTGAAGAGATGAGGGTGCTTGCAGATTGTCTCAGAGGGGTATAAACTCACCCTCTGGTGTTGACCTTATCTAGGTGAGGAGCTCTGTTTTGGAGAAAGAGAAGAGCGAGATACAGCTTTGGGAGAGGATAAAAGAGGGTTCCCTCTCTGAGTCGGATAAACAGCTGATCTTTGATCTAAGCCACGAGGTGTTCGACTTCTTCTCCAAGAGCCGTATTGCTCCAACCCCCGAAAACTACACCATATGGTTCCTTGCCTTTGCCTATCTGCGGGAGCGGGGAATAAGAAATCCTCAGATAGCCCAGGTGTTCTCTGCCTACGACAAGGTGGTTGAAATCCTGGATGCCGGCGAAAACAAGGAACAGGTTGCCGTAGAGCAGGTCTCACTTAACCTTAGCCAAGAGGTTAAAAAAATCCTTAGAGAGTTGAGAAACCTCCTGTTCCACGTGGCAGAGATGGTTCTTGAGAGAGGAGAGATCTCCAGGGACGAGAAGAGGTTGCTGAACAGGTGCAGGTTGAGGGTGAAAGAGAACGCTCTCGAGAAGGGTGATGTGGACCGTTTGAGCGACTTGGTGAACCACGTTGACGTGAAGACCGGTTACACCCTGAAGCAGCTGAATGAACAGATCTCCAAGATGGAAGACCACCTTGCAGGCAAGATAAAGAGCAGCGCTTTGGACCCCGTTTCTGGAGCCATGAAGCTGAACATCTTTAAGATGATAGTACGTAAGCTCCTTAGGCGCAAAGATCTTGTTGATGAGCCATTTACTATTCTCATGGTGGATGTGGATAACCTCGCTGCCATAAATGACAAATACGGAGAGGATGTGGGTGATCTATACCTAAGAAGGCTGGTGAGGGTGATCAGCAGCGAGCTGAGGGGAAACGACTTCATCGCCCAGTACCGCGGAGGCACCTTTCTCGTTCTTCTCAGGGATGTATCCATCAAGACTGCTTCCCGAGTGGCCCAGAGGTTGAAAGACAAGATAGACGCCATAACCATCTCTCATCAGGGGGAGGAGGTCTCTACCACTGTTAGCATGGGGTTCGCGGAGGCGGATCGCAAAGACACCTTCGAAACCCTACTCGACAAGTGCGAAAGCGCTCTCTACCTTGCTAAGTCTGAGGGCAAGAACTGCATACGCAGCTACGTTGACGTGTTAACCAGGGAGGCTGCCGAGCGGAAGGTGAAGTGACACTCTAAAGTTCAAACCTCCACTTGCAGGCCTTCACCCCAGGGTCTGGAGGGCAGTGGATGCAGGTGGTTTTGATGGCGGGGTTTATGGTTTTGGCAAAACCGCTGTACTCTATGAGTCCCACGGGCTTGCACTTGTGGAGTGGTAGCCCCTTTCTCTCCCTGGTATCCTGTACCCTGCATCCCAGCATCTCTAATACCAGGGAGCCGTCCCTCTCGTAGTAGATCCTGTGGTCGTTTACCAAGGCATAGGGGCGCAGCTGAAGGGCAAGCTCCAGGTCCCTCAATCCCCTCTCACCGGTTATTCCGAATGCCCTCTTTATTCTACTCGCCTCTGACACGGTGTACTGTCTCCAGGCTACCTCGTCCAGTTTAAGGGCCGTGTCCCAGCTGAACTCCGACTCTGCTGCCAAGAACCAGCATCCATCTAAGGCCAGCCAGTTCTTGGCATGGGCCTCCAGGAGTTTGATGAGCTCCTCTCTTCCCATCTTCTCTATGGCCAAGCTCTTCACCATTGCACACCTCCTGAATCACCTTATGGGGGATAAAGAGTTGGTCTTATCCCTGGTTGTGTTTAGCGACACTGAATAATTCTAAATGAAAGTGAAATTGTCAAGCCAGCTGGTGTGGCATCTTCCCTTGGCGAAGTCCGGCGACTTCAGGATGGCGAGGTGGAGTGGGATAGTGGTTTCTATTCCCTCTACCCTGAACTCTCTCAACGCCCTCTCTCCCCTTCTTATTGCCTCTTCACGGTCTTTGCCCCAGACTATCAATTTGGCCACCAGGGAGTCGTAGAAGGGAGGAACCGTGTAGCCTTGATAAACGGCGGTGTCTATCCTTATTCCCGGTCCTCCAGGCACTACCCACCTCTCTATCTTTCCTGGAGAGGGGGTGAAGGTATGGGGATCCTCAGCGTTTATTCTGAACTCTATTGCCCAGCCTTTTGGGTTTATCTCTTCCTGGGAGCAGGAGAAGGGGTGTCCTGCTGCAACCCTTATCTGTTCCTTCACCAGGTCTATTCCCGTGACCATCTCGGTTACGGGATGTTCAACCTGTATGCGGGTGTTCATCTCGATGAAGTAGTGGTTTTCCTGGTCATCCAGTAGAAACTCCACGGTTCCCGCACTGGTGTAACCCACCTCCCGGGCAATGGTGACGGCATCCTGGTAGAGCCTGTGGCGCCTCTCTTCAGATACGAGGGCAGGTGACTCCTCCATCACCTTTTGGTGCCTCCTCTGCAAGGAACACTCCCTCTCTCCCAAACATAGCACCTCTCCCCCTTCCCTGCCAATCACCTGAACCTCTATGTGGCGAGAGGGCTTTATGTACCTTTCAAGGTAGACCGTGGGCTCTCCAAATGCTGCCTCTGCCTCGGTTCTGGCGGTCTTGTAGAGCCGGGATAGTTCCTCCCTGTTCTTTGCTATCCGCATTCCCCTGCCACCTCCACCGGCAGAGGCCTTGATGATCACGGGGAATCCTATGCGTTCTGCTACCTGCAGGGCATCCTCTTCGCTCTCCACCTCTCCCCTGCTTCCTGGAATTACGGGTACCCCTAAACCGTCAACGAACTTCCGTGCCTGGGCCTTGTCTCCCAGCATGGTGATGACCTCTGGAGAAGGCCCTATGAACCTGTAACCGCAGGCCTCGCATATCTCGGCGAACTGGGCGTTCTCGGCGAGGAAGCCGTACCCTGGGTGAATGGCGTCAACGTTGGCTATCTCGGCGGCGCTTATTATTGCCTGAACGTTGAGGTAGCTCTTAGTGGTGTCTGGCGGACCGATGCAGATGGCCTCGTCGGCCATTGCCACTGGCAGGCTCTGGGCGTCTGCCTCCGAGTGGACCAGTACCGCCTCTATTCCCAGCTCGTGGCACGCCCTGATTATGCGCAGGGCAATCTCTCCCCTGTTGGCTACGAGAACCCTTTTGAACACGGCAGTTCCTTTTATGGATTAACCATTTGGGTCAATTAGAAAGAGGGGCTGTCCAAACTCCACTGGCTGGCCGTTTTCCACCAGTATCTCTACCACCTTTCCCTCTGTGTCTGCCTCTATCTCGTTCATGATCTTCATGGCCTCTATTATGCAGAGGGTGTCTCCCTTCTTCACGTGGCTACCCACCTCCACGTAAGGGGGAGATTCAGGAGATGGGGCCCTGTAGAAGGTGCCCACTATGGGCGACTTCACCACTTCCATCCCCGGTGGGAATTCCGAATCCCCTTCCCTCTTGGGTTCGGGTGGTGGTGGGATGGGTTGAGGTGGTGCCTCGGCCTCCAAAGGCTGGGGATAACCTTGCATACCTACCGGGGGTGGTGCTGTTACCCCCCCGGCGCAGGGACGCTTTATCTTTATGGTTAGCCCGTCGTACTTTAGCTCTACGTCGTTCTTCTCGCCTATCTCGGCCAACCTGTCGAGCAGGGTAAGGACGTCGGCAAGCTCCATCACTTCACTCTCTCGAGGTACTCGCCTTTTCTGGTGTCTACCTTCACCCTGTCCCCCTCGTTTATGAAGAA
Organism: uncultured Aquificales bacterium; assembly: GCA_964569095.1. Taxonomy (GTDB): domain Bacteria; phylum Thermosulfidibacterota; class Thermosulfidibacteria; order Thermosulfidibacterales; family JALWSI01; genus JALWSI01. The sequence continues at coordinate 1,695 of CAZMTB010000194.1, read as the reverse complement.
GGGTACCTGCACCACCGCCCCGGTCTCCAGTTTGGCGGGCTTTGTGCCTCCCGAGGCGGTGTCTCCCTTCACTCCGGGCTCTGTCTCCACCACGGTGAGCTCCACCGCCGCAGGCAGGTCCACTCCAACCGGACTTCCCTTGAAGAGCAGTACCTTAACCTCTAGATTCTCCTGCAGGAAGTAGCGCTCGTTCTCTATCGTGGAGAAGGGCACCTCTATCTGATCGTAGGTCTCCATGTCCATGAAGACGGCGCTATCCTCCTGGCTGTAGAGGTACTGCATCTTTCTCACCACGAAGTCGGCCTTTTTCAGCTTTTCGCCTACTTTGTAGGTCTTCTCTATTACAGCCCCGGTGCGCAGGTTCTTCAGCCGAAATCTCGAGAAGGCTTGACCCTTGCCAGGTTTCACATGGTCGGCGTTCACCACCAGGTATGGGTCGCCGTCCAGCTCCACCTTCATGTTTGGACGGATGTCACCCGCCGCTATCATTCTCTTCTCCTATCGGGTGATGGTGTAGGGCAGCAGTCCTAGGAAGCGGGCCCTCTTAACCGCCCTGGAGAGCTGGCGCTGGTGCTTGGCACAGGTTCCCGTAACCCGGGCGGGAACTATCTTGCCCCTCTCGGTGGGGGATGCCTCATACAAATTCACGTCCTTGTAGTCTACCTCTTTGATCTTGTCTGCGCAGAATCTGCAGACCTTCTTTCTAAAGAAACGGCGTTTCCTTCTCGGTCTCATACTTGGTCTCCTCTTCTACCCTTAGAATGGGAAGTCGTCTTCCTCTGGTTCTATCTTAACGTCGTCGACATCAGGTGTTTTGTAAGCCGCGGCTCCCTCTTCCGTCGCCTTTGGCTCTTCCTGAACGGTAGCTGAGGGAGTGGAGTCGTCTCTGGTAGAGAGGAACTGCACCCTCTCCGCCACCACGATGATCCTCGACCTTCTTCCCTGGTCGCTCTCCCATTCGTTCAGCTTCAGCCTTCCCTCAACCAGCACGTTGCTACCCCTGCTCAGGTATTCACCGCAGGTCTCGGCCTGGCGTCCGTACACCTGGATGTCTATGAAGCAGACCTCGTCCACCATGTCCCCGGTTTTTCCCCTGTACCTGCGGGTGGTGGCCAGCCTCATGTTGGCCACTGCCGTACCGCTGGGAAGATACCTTAACTCGGGGTCCTTGGTAAGATTTCCAGCCAGTATCACCTTGTTGTAGTTGAGTGCCACTTACCCCTCCTCGCCCTCCTTGGGCTCTTCCGATGCCTCTTCTACCGCCTCTTTGGAGGTCTCCTCCTCACTCACCGTTTCTGCCGGTGGTGCTGCCGCTTCTGTCTCTCTATGGGTTTCATCAGGTGTAGTGACCTCTTGGGTCTCCACCTCAGCACACTCCTCCTCATCTCTCACCACTGTGAGTTGCCTCAGCACCGTGTGGCTCAACTTGCACGCCCTGTCTATGGCAGAGACAAGTTCGCCGTTGCCACGGTATCTTAGCAGAACGTAGGTTCCCTCTCTCTTCTTCTCGATTTCGTAGGCAAAGCGCTTCTTGCCCCAGTTCTCAACCTTTGTGATTACGCCGCCGTTGGCGGTTATGAAGTTGGTGAGAACGCTCACCTCCTCCTCCACCTGGGGCGGCTCCAATTCTGGCGCGAAGATCGCCACCGTCTCGTAACACCTCATCCACTTACCTCCTCTCGGCTATTCAGCCAC
>CAZMTB010000193.1:0-12739 GCA_964569095.1 uncultured Aquificales bacterium | reverse complement strand
GCCCCTCTCCCTGGCCTCTGCCAGAGAAGAGACCCTCTTTATATCTTCAAAGGATATAACCTCGGCCTTCACGAATCCCTCTTCCATGTCAGTGTGTATCTTGCCCGCCGCCTTAACCACAGGGGTGCCTCTCTTGATGGTCCAGGCCCTGCACTCCTTCTCGTTACCCGTGAAGAAGGTGACCAGGTTCAAAAGGGAGTACCCCGCCTTTATCAAGGCGTCTAACCCCCTCTCCTCCATACCCATCTCCTCTCGAAAGACCTCCTGCTCCTCGGGCTCCATCTGGACGAGCTCGGCCTCTATCTGCCCCCTTATGGTTACCACCGGAACCCCCTCCTCTCGGCACCTCTCAAGCAGAGGTTGAACCTCGCAGGCCGGCTCCCCGTCCTCCCCCACGTTCAGAACGCAGAGTCTCGGCTTCAGGGTTAGAAGCTGGTATGGCCTTAAGATGGCCAACTCCTTTTCAGTGAACTCCTCAAGGGGCAGAAAGCGTTCTCTCTCAAGCAGAGAGACCACCTTCTCCAAGGTCTCCGCCTCCTTTGCCCTATCCTTGTTCCCTATCTGAACCAGCCTCTTCACCTTTGCAAGGTGCTTCTCAACGAGCTCCAGATCCGACAGTATCAGCTCTATCTCCACGGTCTCCCAGTCGTGAAGAGGATCGAGCCTGCCCCTCACGTGGGCCACGTTACCGCTCTCAAAGGCCCTCACCACCTGGGCAACGGCGTCTACCCCCCTTATATGAGCAAGGAACTGGTTACCCAGTCCCTCTCCCTTGCTGGCTCCCTCCACCAACCCCGCTATATCGACGAACTCCATCACCGTGGGCACCGCTTTGGGAGAGCCGACAAACCCCTGCACCACCCGCAACCTCTCGTCTGGAACCTCCACCACTCCCGTATTGGGATCTATGGTGCAGAAAGGGTACGACTCTGCAGGCACCGAGGAAGAGGTCAAGGCGTTGAATATGGTAGACTTACCTGCATTGGGCAGTCCTATTATCCCGCAGGAGAATCCCATTAGCCTTCTTCCTCTTCCAGCTCCACCTCTACCGTAGCCTCTGATCCCCTCCTCTTGCCCCATGCCCAGGAGAGGGGTCCCCAGGAGGCATAAGAGATAGCCATAACCCACAGGGAGACCTTGGGCTCAGACAACACCACCACTATCCCCAAGATGACGCAGAAGAGAACGATGAAGGGATACCGCCTGTTTAGCAGTCCCTCTTTGAAAGCCAAATAGGGGATGTTGCTAACCATGAGAAGGGCGGTGCACACGCTGAGCACCGCCACAATAACCACTTCCAACTTCGCTGAAGAGATGGAGACCACGCTATGGGTGAAGATGTAAGTGGTTACCACCACCGCCGCAGCGGCTGGTATGGGCAACCCAGTGAAACTCTTCGTATTAGGCCCGTGGGATGCCTGAACGTTGAACCTCGCAAGCCTCAGGGCCCCGCAGGTCAGGTAGAGAAATGCCAGCATCCATCCCGCCCTTCCCAGCCGCTCCAATGCCCAACCGTAGGCGAGAAGGGCAGGTGCCACCCCAAAGGCAACCAGATCACACAGAGAATCGTACTGAACCCCGAAAGAGCTGGTGGCCCCTGTGATCCTTGCCACCTTTCCGTCCAGGGCATCCATGAACATGGAGAATATGACCGCCCACGACGCCGTCATCAAGTCGCCCTTAAACACGGCTATGGCGGCATAAAGACCCCCAAAAATGGTGCCCGTAGTGATCAGGTTGGGCAGTATGTAAACCCCTCTCTTCAACTCTCCTCCTCCCTTACCGCAACAATGCTCTCTCCCGCCTTCACCTTCTTGCCCACCTCCACGGTGAGGTCACAGAATCCCGAAGGCATATCCAGCTCCACCCTCGAGCCAAAGAGTATCATGCCTATCCTATCCCCCCTCTTAACCCTATCGCCAACAGAGAGCCAACACTGGATACGCCTGGCAACCATACCGGCAATCTGGGAGACCTCGAAGGTATCTCCAGAGTCTGTCCTGAAAGTTATTACCACCCTGTTGTTCTTGGAGGCCTCCGGAAGGTTGGCAGACTTGAATCCACCGCTCTCCCGCCTGATCTCCACCACCTCGGCGTCAAGGGGAGCCCTGTTCACGTGGCAGTCGAATATGGACATGAATATGGCAAGGTGCATACCCTCGGATCCGTCTCTCACATCCACCACCTTGCCGTCTGCAGGAGAAACCACCGCGTGGTTCAAGGGGGGAACCACCCTATCAGGATCCCTGAAGAAAAGCACGAAGAAGAGGGCCAGAGAGACGAATAGGGCGGAGACGAAGTACCATCCCAACACCCCTGTCAGGAATCCAGCCCCCACGGCCCCCAGTATAAAGGGGGTGCCCTCTCTTCGCGTCTTCACCCGAGCCTCCCTACCTCTTTATCCAGGACATCATGCCCCTTAGTTGCTCTCCAACCTCTTCTATCAGGTGTTCTGCGTCCCTCTTGAGCAAGGCATTGAAGACGGGGCGTCCCGCCTGGTTCTCCAGGATCCACTCCTTGGCAAACTCACCGCTCTGTATTTCCTCCAAGATGTCCTCCATCTCCATCTTGGTCTCTTCGGTGATGATCCTGGGGCCACGGGTAACATCCCCGTACTTCGCGGTATCGCTAATGGAATAGCGCATACCCTTTATTCCCGCCTCGTAGATGAGGTCCACTATCAGTTTCAGTTCGTGACAGCACTCAAAGTAGGCCACCTCGGGCTGGTATCCCGCCTCAACCAAGGTCTCGAATCCTCTCATAATCAAAGACGTGACCCCACCACAAAGGACCACTTGCTCCCCAAACAAATCCGTCTCGGTCTCTTCGGCAAAGGTGGTTTCAATCACCCCTGCCCTGGTGCCACCTATGCCCTTTGCATAGGCAAGGGCCACATCCTTAGCCTTTCCAGTTGCGTCCTGTTCTACCGCGACCAGACAGGGAACGCCCTTTCCCTCCTGATAGGTGCGACGCACGAGGTGACCTGGTCCCTTGGGGGCGATCATGAAGACGTCCACTTCCTCGGGAGGAACTATCTGGCCGTAATGGATGTTGAAGCCGTGGGCAAAGGCAATGGCGTCTCCAGCCTGCAGGTTGGGCGCCACCTCTTCAGAGTAGACCTTTGGCTGCAGCGTGTCGGGAATGAGCATCATGACGATCTGCGACTCCCTAACGGCGTCGGCAACACCCATAACCGCAAGACCCGCCTCTTCAGCGGACTTGCGGGATTTGCTGCCCTCGTGAAGCCCAACAACCACATCAACCCCGCTATCCTTCAGGTTCAAGGCGTGGGCATGGCCTTGACTCCCGTAGCCTATCACTGCAACCCGCTTGCCCTTCAACAGGCCAAGGTCTGCGTCGTTATCGTAGTATATCTTTGCAGGCATCTCTGCTCTCCTCCTTTCAATGATGGGGGGTCTGGGTGAGTTTGAGGCTCTTCGGGCCTCTCACCACCGCCACCTTACCGGTTCTCACTACCTCCCTTATACCACAGGGTTTCAGCAGTTCTATGAAGGCCTCTATCTTTCCCTCGTCTCCCGTTATCTCTATCACGAAGGTGTCAGAACTGACATCCACTATCTTTCCCCTGAAGATGTCCGATATCCTCATGGCCTCGGTTCTGCTGTCACCCTTGGCGTTCACCTTGATCAGCACCATCTCCCTGTCCACAAACTTGTCCCCAGATGCGGTAAGGTCCACCACCTTTATCACGTCTATCAACCTTCTAAGCTGCTTTATTATCTGCTCTATTATCTGGGGATGGCCAGAGGTGACTATGGTTATCCGCGACACCGAAGGATCCATGGTCTCTCCCACGGAGAGGCTGTGGATGTTGTAGTTCTTTGCGCTGAAGAGGCTGGCTATGCGGGCAAGCACTCCCGGTCTGTTCTCCACAAGAAGGGCTATGGTGTGCTTCCTTATCTCGTTGTCGTAATGGTTCAAGCTCTTCACTACTCCACCTCCTACTACGGCCCCTACGTGGGAAAGTTCAACGGCAACAGGTGCTTCAGCGTCTTGCCGTTACGCTCGCCAGATGGTGTGTCCAGGATCATGTCGCTAACCGCCGCCCCGGCAGGAACCATGGGGAAGACGTTCTCTTCCCTGTCTACCACCACGTCCAGGATGAAGGGACCGGGGGTCTCCACCATCTCCCTCAGGGCATCCTCCACCTCTTCGGGACGATCTATCCTCTTGGCCCTTATCCCGTAAGCCGCTGCCAGTTTAACGAAGTCGGGTTGCACGCTTATGTCCGTCTCCGCGTGGTTACGGTCGAAAAAGAGGGTCTGCCACTGGCGCACCATGCCGAGGTAGCGGTTGTTGAGAATAAGGATCTTAACCGGTATCTGCTCCTGGATCACGGTGGCAAGCTCTTGGATGTTCATCTGGATACTACCGTCTCCCGCTATGTCTATCACCACCCTGTCTGGGTTGGCTATCTGGGCACCTATGGCAGCGGGAAAACCGAATCCCATGGTGCCAAGGCCACCCGAGGTGATGAACCTTCTGGGATGGATGTGATGGTAAAAGAGAGCCGCCCACATCTGGTTCTGACCCACCTCGGTAGTGATTATGGCCTCTCCCTTGGTCACCTCGTAGAGCTTCTCGATGACGAACTGGGGTTTTATCACCCCATCGTCGTAGGTGTACTGCAGAGGGTGCTCCTGGGCCCACTCCTTGATGGATTCGAGCCAAGGACCGTGCTGCGCCTTCCAGTCCACATCCCTCTTCTCAAGGGCCTCAACAAGCTGTTTCAGCACCTCTCTGGCCTCACCCACCACGGGTATGTCCACCACCACGTTCTTGCTTATGGAAGAGGGATCTATGTCTATGTGAATGATCTCTGCGTTGGGTGCAAACTCTGCCACCTTTCCCGTCACCCTGTCGTCGAACCTCGCCCCAACTGCCACCAGCAGATCGCAATTGGTCACGGCAGTGTTGGCCACGTAGGTTCCGTGCATACCCAGCATACCGAGAAAGAGAGGACTATCACCGGGGAATGCCCCAAGACCCATGAGGGTGAGGGTGACCGGCGTGTAGGTCATCTCTGCCAGTCGCCTTAGCTCCTTGTACGCCCCTGAGGCAACCACTCCACCTCCGGCATAGATGAGAGGTCTCTTGGCCCTGGCAAAGGCCTCTGCGGCCCTCTCCACCTGATGGGGATGCCCCTTGGTGCTAACCGAGTAGCCCCTTATCCTCACCTTTTCGGGATAATCAAACTCGGCCTCCCCCACGATAACATCCTTAGGCATGTCGATCAGAACGGGGCCTGGTCTTCCAGTAGTGGCAATGTAGAAGGCCTCCCTTATCACCCGAGCGAGGTCTCCCGTTTCTCTCACCAGGTAGTTGTGCTTGGTGCAAGACCTGGTGATACCCACTATGTCCGCTTCCTGAAAGGCATCGTTTCCTATCAAAGTGGTAGGAACCTGGCCCGTAAAGACCACCACGGGAACAGAGTCGAGGTAGGCATCGGTTATACCGGTGACCGTGTTGGTGGCTCCAGGACCAGAGGTGACCAGAACCACCCCCGGTTTACCACTGGATCTCGCGTATCCCTCGGCGGCGTGAACGGCAGCCTGCTCGTGTCGGGTGAGCACATGGCGAATCCTGGGATAGTAATCCTTCAGAGAATCGTAGAGGTTTATCACTGCTCCCCCCGGATAACCGAAGACCACCTCCACGCCCTCCTTCAACAGGGCTTCCCAGAATATCTGGTATCCCTTTAAAACCCTCTTCTCTTGGCTCTCCATAAAACCCCCCAGCCTCTCTTCTATTCAGATCCCTTTGAAAACCGCTCCTTCGTCGGCAGAAGAGACCATCCTCGCGTACCTGCTCAGGTATCCCTCTGTAACCTTGGGTGATGGAGGAGTCCAGGCATCACGCCGTTTGGAGAGCTCCTCCTCTGAAAGCCTAACGTCTATCCGCCGCCCGGGAATGTCTATCACCACTGGGTCTCCGTCCCTCAGCAGGGCGAGGGGGCCACCCTCCATGGCCTCCGGCGAAACGTGCCCCACGCAGGGCCCCTTCGTTCCCCCAGAGAACCGACCGTCGGTTATCAGGCCAACGGTGGTAGAGAGACCCATTCCCACGATGGCCGACGTGGGAGAGAGCATCTCTCTCATGCCAGGCCCTCCCTTGGGACCCTCGTACCTGATTATCACCATGTCCCCCGACTTTATCCTGCCAGAGGTGATGGCCTCCATGGCGGCCTCCTCGGAATCAAAGACCCTGGCGGTGCCCTCGAGCACCATGGCAGCGGGGTCCACCGCCGTCTGCTTAACCACAGAACCGTTGGGCGCCAGGTTACCCCTGAGCACCGCTATTCCACCTTCGGCGTGATGGGCCTTCTCCACGGGCCTGATGACGTCCTCGTCTCTGACCTGGGCCTTCCGAGCAATCTCCGCTGTGGTCATCCCACTAACCGTGGGCAAATCCTCTATCTTTCCAGAGAGCCTCTGGAAGACCGCCGGTATACCTCCCGCCGCGTCAAGGTCCTCCATCATGTAGTCCCCCCCGGGGCGCAGGCTGCAGAGATGCGGGGTCTCACGGCTTATCCTGTCGAAGTCGTCGAGCACCAGGTCGACGCCAGCCTCCCTCGCGATGGCGAGGAGATGAAGCACGGTGTTGGTGGATCCCCCCAGGGCCATATCCACCCTCACCGCGTTGTAGAAGGCCTCTTTCACCATTATGTCCCTGGCGGTCACCCCCCTTCTCACCAGCTCCATCAGGGCAACGCCGCTGTCGAAGGCTATCCTTCTCTTCCTGGCCAACACCGCGGGAGCAGTTCCACAACCAGGCAAAGATAGACCCAAGGCCTCGGTCAAGCAGGCCATCGTATTGGCAGTGTAAAGGCCTTGACAAGACCCGGCCCCCGGACATGCTTCTATTTCGAGCTCGTGCAAGTCGTCTTCAGTGATCACGCCCGCCTTGCAACGCCCAACCGCCTCAAAGGTGTCCCGCACCAGCGAGAGTCTCTTGTTTCCCAGGCGACCCGACAACATGGGACCCGCCGTCACCACAACCGTTGGCAGGTTGAGCCTGCCCGCCGCCATGAGCATACCAGGGGTTATCTTGTCACAATTGGTGAGCATAACAAGGCCATCCAACTGGTGCGCCTCAACCACGCTCTCTATCATGTCCGCAATGAGCTCCCGGGAGGGAAGTGAGTAGCTCATCCCCCTGTGACCCATGGCCACTCCGTCGCATATTCCCGGAACAGAGAAGAAGAAGGCGTATCCTCCCCCAGTGTGAACGCCTTTCTCAATCCATCGCTCCAGGTCGCGCATGCCCACGTGCCCGGGAATGAGGTCTGTGAAGCTGCTAACCACCCCGATAAAGGGCATATCCCATCCCCTCTTGGGAACCCCCGTGGCGTAAAGGAGGGCCCGGTGGGGAGCCCGCTCTACACCTCTCTTCACGGCATCGCTTCTCATGGTTGTTCTACACTCCTTCTCCCTCTTTGATAACGGGGTTATGTAAAGGTTATTCTCAGATTGTGCAAGGTTGGGTTTCTGGGACATCCCCTTGTCCCGCGGCTCTGGCAAGCACCCTTTAAGAGGGTAGATTGAACCTTGAGAAAGGACGAAACCGGGAAATGGAGGTGACCCATGAAGGTGAAGAGAACGGCACTGGCAGCCTTGCTTCTCGTCGTCTTATTCTCCCAGCCAGCGCACGCCTCTAGGCACTACCACTACTACGGATACTACGTGAACTCACAGATGGTGCTAAACACCCTATGCAAGACCTCGAGGGAGATGGGATTCTGGTCTCCTGCATGCCTGCTCAGGGGATTCGGCAACGCCTACTACAGCTACCACGGATACCGATACCACCACGAACACCACAGACACAAAAACCGGTACCACCGACCTTAGGCAAGAACCCCGCTTCCACCCATCCCCATGCCCACCGAGGAGCGAAAGGGGCCGAGAAGAGGGGCTTGCAACCACCGGTTCTTCCGACTGAAAGCCCAAGATCTACATCAGAAAGGAGAGGTCTTAAGCCTCCACACCCTCTCAGCCACCTCTTCCAGAGGAGAAACCACACCAGAGAAGATGTCCACGAGCACCAGGAATAGCAAGACTCCCGCTCTATTGAGCCACTCCCGATTAGGTTCAGAGAGCTCTCCCAGGCCATCGGTGATCACGAGCATGCGTCTTGCAGAGTTCCTCCTGGCATGCTCCACCACGCAGTCGTAGTCCGTGCCAAAGGAGGTCTCCACCCTCCCCTTCAAGAACTCTTCCACCATGACCTCCCTCACGTCGGCACTGAACAGAAACACCCTATCGCAGGCAAGCTCGTCCCTTATCGCTCCCAGCAACCCGTAGAGAAAGGGGAGCTCCTCCATCACCGAACCGGAGACGTCGAGGTAGAGGTAAACGCCATCGTCCCTCACTCCATGACCCACCAGGGTGGTCTCGTAAAACACGGGAGAATACCCAGCTGCCAGAAAGAAGAGGGGCCGTCTCGAAGGGGAAGGGATCACCGTTCTCTCGGCATACACGGCCCTTCTCGACCTGTAAGGCTCAACCCCCTCGGTGATTGCAAGCTCAATGGCCCTGACCAGCTTCCCGGCCTCGCTGCTATCGTACTGGTTCACAGGAGATATTTGAAGATCCCTATCTTCAAAGCGCCCCCCAGCCAAGATGCCCCTCAGAGAATCGCACGTTCCTTCCACCTCAAAGGGAAGATCCCCCCTCTCCAAGGACCTCGCACCGTGTTCACCGAGAAAGGGCAAGAAGCAGTTGAACAGCCTCTCATCCCCCTTGGGCAGCAAGGCCTTGAGGTTTTGCACCAACCTACTGGCATTGCGAGGATCGAAAGAGAGCAGGTAGCTCTCGGCAGCCAGATTGGGGCGCTCTACCCCCATCTCCCGGAAAAAGATGCTCAATGCCTCAAAGCTCAAACTCCCAGCCTTCTCTTCGAGAGACCTGAAACTACCGAGAAGCACCTCGGGGAAGCTGGTGAGGGGATACACCCTATCCAGCAGTCCTGCCCCCTCAGGAAAGTATCTGCCTTCCAAGGCCCGATTGATCATCATGTCGGCGGCCACGTTGAATACGTACCTCTCGTAGGGATCGCCATTGAGAACGGCCTCTTCCAAAAGGTCTCTCCTGGCGTGGTGAGAGAGCTCGTGCAGGAAGAGAAACAAGGCATCCCCAGGCTCCTTCACAAACCGCCTCACGAACTCGGGGTTCACCGCCAACACCGTCTCCCCCTGCCCGTCAAGGTAGAGGCAGGAACTCTCTACCCCTTGGCTCTCCTCAACGCCACCTAGGTCCAACAGCAGGGCTATGGTATCCCAGATAGCCGGTGGGAGACCCTTGACATCGGCCAGGGCAGAACCAAGCAGTCTCCAGAACTGGCTAACCGCCATGGTTAACACCTCAGATTCTCAAGCTGGGCACCGCCAGAACCAGCCAGGTCTCACGGTTGGGATCCAACCTGCCAATCATCCTGCTACCGCCCATGGCAGGAGAGGTCTCTCCAACGTAGTTTATCCCCACGGTCCTGGCCAGAACGGCCAAGGCATCCTTAGGCTGGTCTATCACCGGAGTATCAGAGGGGATGTGAACGGGAGACCTGCTGTCCACCAAACAACCAAAGGGAGGAAGAGAGGAGGGAGGCTCTGCCACCCCCTTCTCCAGAATCTCCGCGGCCTCCTTCTGAGGCGGTAGCCTGAGCACGGCCTTGGCCTGGTAGTGCGAAAGCGCCCCTGCAGCGTAAAGAAAATTGCGATAGGCAATAGAGTTTTCGAAGGTATCACCATAGCGATCCAGAAACTCCCCTATGGAGGCAACGTACCTCCACTGGTTTGAATCCCAGACGACAAAGCTCGATTCCCTCCCTCCAAAGAATGGAGAATCCCTCTTCATGAAGGCCAAGCAAGACCTGGGCACCTTAAAACCCTCCATCTCCTGAAAAACCTCAAGGTAGAAGACCGGTTCAAAACAGGCCAAGGCGTTGGTTGAGGTGGGAAGAAACCACTTGGTTCCGTTGGTGGAGTGAAGGAGAAAGTCGTCGCCTTTCCCCTCCTTGAGTATCGAGAGGGCATCTACAGAGTCGAACCAGCCCTCGTCCACCAGCTTGTTCAACAGTAGATCCGGGTCTTTCGCTCTGGCAACCCGTAGCACGCTCACAAGGGAATCTCCGGGAGCATCTCCATTGCCACTCACCTCGAAGCTATGACTAATCAGAAACTTCACCATGCCGTGAATGGTGTGTCCCAATATGGCCAGCTTAGAGACGGTGATACCCGGAGGTTTCACGGTGACCGTGGGATAGTTGGGGGCAGAATCCCTGTAATCCCCCCTCTCCGATCCCAACACAAAACCCCACCTATCCCTGAACTCCTCAGATCCCATGCCCTCAGAGAAGGGATTAGAGGTGAGGGCCTTCACCAAGGGCACCTCCAGCCTGCTCACCTCCGTCAGGTAAACCTTAAAACGGGGATCGTAGTAAACCACTTTACACGCTGAGAGCATCATGGCCATCACCTCCATAACCTGCAATGGTTAGGTAGAAATTCATCTTCTCCCTCTTCTCCAACATCCCCCTACCCTCTTCGTAAGCGGCAACCAAGGCACACCGGGACACAAATCGAGGGGACTCCACATCCACCGGGATCTCCGCCGCCGCCTCCAGGACCGTGTCAGTATCCGCCGGATTGGCCGCAGTAACCTTCTGCCAGAGATCGAGCATCCTCAGTAACCACCTCTCTCCCAAAGGGAGCTTCCCCTCCATAACCCCCTGCAAAAACTCCCATAACACCAACAGCTGCTTTGCGAAGGTCTTCTGGGATAGAGAGCGGGAGAATCCCCTCACCAGGGTCTCGGCGGCGAGTTCAACATCCTCTTGCCCAACCTCCTCCCCCAGCTGGATCCGCCCAACAACCTCCAAGGGATCCATCCGTTTAACCGCCCGTCTCTGAATCCTCCTGCCAGACTGGGCCACCATCAGGTAGATCTCCCCCAGTCTCTCCTGGAGCTCGTCGTCCTGGGTTGCGTAGGGTAGCAAGAACCTAAGGCCGTTCTCGTAGAGCGCCAAAGGAACCTCCAGCATCCGCTCCACCTCGGAGTACTCTCCCTTCAGGTACTTGACCGTGAATAAGGCCATCAGTCCCCGGTAAACGAGCCCCATCCGTCTACCGTCCAGGGCCATATCCTTGTCACGGTTGGCCAGGGCACGGCTAAAGTTGGTGAGGATAGGAACCAGCTTTAGCCCGTAGTGCCTCTCAACGTCGAAGAAGAGCCCCCTGCCCTTAGCAACGAAGTCACACAATAGCTGGTTTCTATTGGGAATCCCTGAGTGGCGACTAAGGCCCGGGGCGTCGGAGGAGGTGAGCAAGGTGGTGATCTCGGCAACATCACCGTCGTCCATCTCCCACACGTTGGGCATGCGCAAAATGAATCCAAACCTGCCCACCAGAGCGGTATCCAGAGGATAGGCCCCTTGGTAGTCAGGAGGATTCATGGCCGCAAAGATGTACCGCAGATCTTTCAAGGAGATACCCATGACCCGCCTGGAACGAATGATCTCCAGCCACTTGTTCTGCATGGAAGGAGTGGCCCTTGAGATCTCATCCACCAGAACGAAGCTCTTGCTCCAGATGGACATGGGAGTGCGCACGTACCTGCACCGCCCCCTACCCAGAGAGGAAGGATCCGGGAAACCTATCACGTCCTCGAATAGGGCCTTGGAGGCATCGTAGGCCCAAAACACCTCGCCCAATGCCCCTGCCACCCTCTCGGCCAAGGCGGTCTTGGCCGTGCCGTGGCCACCTATCAGCAAGACGGGGTCCGCCGTTATCAGGGCAGCCCACAAGGGCTCCTCTATGGAGTCGAGCCCGTAAAGCTGCAAGTCTCTCAGCCTGGGATACTCTATCGCTGCCATACTCACCTCCCATTGGTCTCTCTCACCCTTCACACGAGTAAGCATACAACCGGGAGACGATTATGTTAGCGCAATGAGACAAAGGAATGTCGGGAATCCTTAAAGAACCGACCTTCCCACCCTGTACGCCAACCAGCCAAGGGAGAAGAGAGAAGGGCTCTGATCCCGGCTCACCTAGAGGCCCCCCCAACAGGAGTAAGAATCTGCGACATACCGCTGTCTCACCCCTGCTTGTCTGCAATAGGGAAGAATGTTACTCGACTCGGTGTGATAGCCAGAAAAGGAAGGAGGAATTCACTATGGATAGACTCTTCGAAAGGTCAGTGGTTGTGTTAACGGCCACGCTAACACCAGCAGCCGCCTTGGCCCAAGAAGCGGCCCGTCACCCCGAAAGCAGCAACCTGCCCATTCTACTCTTCTGGCTGGTTGTATTTGGACTACTCGCGGTATTCGTGGCCGGACTGGCAAAGAAGGTGGTGATCTTCTACGACATGGCAGATCTCGTGCTCACCTTCACCCCCTGGGTTGCCATCTTTCTGCTGTGCCTCATGCTGGCCACGCTGAACGAGAAGGGAGTGGCCTTCAAGGTGGTGCGAATGGCGACCTTGGTGATACCCATACTCCTGGCAGTGGCGGTGGTGTTCAATAGCGTGAAGTACAACAAGAGCCTCATCGTGGGACTCGTGGTTGGTCCCTTCAAGCTGCTCTTTGCCACAATAGGCATACTGGCCCTGGCGAATCTCATCGAAACGGCGTCGAGCGACAAAAGCTCTTACAAGGACTTCACCGTGGCGGCCATCGTATTCGGAATAACCGGCTGGATAGCGAAGAGGTTTACGCTGCAAAGGGA
>CAZMTB010000192.1:0-11920 GCA_964569095.1 uncultured Aquificales bacterium | reverse complement strand
CTTCTCCTCGTCGGTGAGGTAGTCCTGCTGCCTCTTCAGCACGGGGGCCAGCAGCTTCTCGCCAAACTCCCCCAGTATCTCCAATCCCCTCTTGTACTCCTCTATCACCCACTCCACGAATCGGTCTGTCTCGTCTATCCTGTCCACTATCCTCTCCAGGGCAGAGATAACCTCTCCCCTGTCCGGCCACGAGAGGTTATCCCTGATTATCTCGGTGGCCGGTACCCGGTTCTGCAAGTAGAGGTTCGCCGCCTCAGAAAGGGTCATCAGCTTGGCACCCGTTATCCTCGCCCCTCCCTCGGTGGCGTTGATGCACACCCCGTTGTACTCTGCAATGTCCGTCTCGAAGTGCTTCAGAAACATGTACCATGCACTGGTGGTTAGTACCTTCTCCTGGTAGTTCCCAGGCACCTCAAAGGCCCCTTTGGGCTTTATCTGGTCTTCCCCGTAGGTGGATCCCTTGACGTGGCTCTCCCCCGTGGGTGCAAAGGCCAGGTCTTGTCCAACAAGTATTATGGGATTACACCCCAACGCCTCTGCAATCTTGAAACTCATGTTTGCGCAAGAGGCGCCGATCCTGAGGATCCCCTTGTCTATGCCTATCCACTTGAAGTGGGCAAAGTCCCTGTAGGTCACTATGGTCTTGCCGTTGTAGGCGGCGTAGCTTTCGGGACGAATCACAGGACAGGCGGCCAGGTAGGTGTTCTCGAGCTCCTCCGCGGGTATCCCCTCAAAAAAGGACGCTACATACGGCACCCTCTCCAGAGAACTTACAAGATGAGGGTAAACCCCCTCTTTTAGCAAAGGTTTTAAGGTGGCATCGCAGCATAGTATCAACGCCCTGTCTTGGAGCCCCTTAAGCACGTGTATGTTCTTCTGGAGGGATGGACCAGAGGCAACGCAGATGGCCGGTTTACCCTTGAACTTGCCGAAGAGCTGGTTCATTCCTGGGTTCTCCGCGATTATGAGAAGGTTCTTCATGATGTTCTCGAGACCTATGAGGGAATCGTGGGGATCGTTGCCAAAGAAGAGCACGGTCTCTCTAACCGCGTCCTTCAGGTGCCGGAGCACCCCCTTGTAGTAGTCGGTGTAGATGTGCCACGAGGGAGGATGCTCAACCACCTTTATGGTCTTTGCGTAGTACTTCCGGTCTCCAACCTCCATGTACTTGCGCAAAGGTGGATAGAGCCTCTCCAACGGAACGCCGGCGATTATCTCCACCTTAGGAGAGACCAGCAAGGGCGTTAGGTCCACGTGGCTGAAGGCCTCTCTCAACACCCTGAGGTCCCTTTCGATTATCAGCATGTGTTTGAGGGTCTTCTCCCTGTTGGTGAGAAAACCTATGGGATAGTAACCCATGCCAAACCCCAGGAAGACCACGAACTGGGGATACCTGAACTCGTCCTTGGCAAGTACCTGTTTCACCTCTATCCGGGGATCGTCGCTGTGGAACATTATCTTTTTGGGGCCATGGCGGAACTCCAGGTTTGGAGGGGCACCCGGCTCCTTGAAGACTGCTCTAACCTTGGGATCCCTCTTAGTCCTCTCCAGTGCCTCCGCCAAGGCAGGCCAACGCTGCTTGACGATAGACAGGTTCTTCGCAAATATCTCCTTGGTAACCCTCGTGGGTTTGGCCTTTACGTACTTCTTCATAATTCGTCACACCCTTTCATGCTCCTACACGTTTCGGGACCATCGTCTCCTCCAATCCACTCCTCCACAACGTAGAGGGGACGGGCCTTAACCTCCTCGTACACCCGGGCAAGATACTCCCCGATCAGCCCCAGGGCTATCATGAGGACGCTACCCAGTATCAACTGCACCAGTATAACCGTGGTGAAGCCAGGCACGGCACTCCCCTTTAGCTTAACCATGAGGGTCTGCATACCCAGGAGAAAGCTGCCCGTGAGGGTGAGAACCCCCAGGTAGGTGACTATCCTAAGGGGCGAAGAGGAGAATGAGATTATGGAGTTCACCGCAAAACCCACCAACTTTTTCAGAGACCACTGGCTATCTCCCCCGCTCCTTTGGGGAGGCACAAAGGGAATCCTGGTAGAGGGAAACCCTATCCACGCCGTCAAACCCCTGAAGAACCTAAGCCTCTCGCTGAGACCGAGGTAGGCATCAACCACCTTCCGGTCGAGCAGCTTGAAGTCCGTGGCACTTCTTATGTCTATTCCCGACGTTCTCTCGAACAACCGGTAGAAGAGATTGGCCCCTATCCTGCGCTTGATGTCCTCTTCCTGCCTTCTCTCCTTTACCGCCTCTACCACAGGGGTGCCAAGCTCCCTCCAGGCCCTCACCATCTCGGGAATCAGCCGCGGAGGATGCTGCAAGTCCGCGTCCATCACCACCACCGCATCCCCCCGAGAAGCCCTAAGCCCGGCGCAGATGGCAGCCTCTTTGCCGAAGTTGCGGGTGAACCTTATACCCCTGATGCTACCACCTCCCTTTATGGAGAAGGAGGTTATCACCCCCCACGAATCGTCGGTGGAGCCATCGTCAACGAAGACCACCTCATAGGGTAAGCGGAGGCCATCCAGGGTCTCTTGCAGCTCCTGGAACAGCTTAGGGAGCACCGGCTCCTCATTGTGAACGGGAACCACAACCGAGAGAAGCATCCTACTCCACCTCGTAAATCACCCCAAGCATGGTGAAGGGAATAGGAAGATGAACATTCCCCACCACCCCTGGCAGCAGGTCTACCAGGCCCAAGCTGTCAAAGACCAGGGAGAGAGGGGCAAACTGGGTGAAGGGGAAGAAGGAGCTTCTCAGTCCACACAGCTCTCCCAGTATGCGCAGACTCCGCCTGTTGTACAGCACCACATGCTCGGGCACCTTGAAAGACGGCCACCTGCGCCCAAGCACCCTGTACCAAACCCCATCCACTTCGGGAGTGACAAAGAGTATCCTTCCACCCTCCTTCACGTGTCCCACCAGTCTTCTCAAAAACCCCACCGGCCCATACACATGCTCTATTAAACTGATGGCAACCACAACATCAAACCTGTCGGAGCCATCCAGGGCCTCCACCCCGCCGTATATCACCTTGTCGGCGTGTCTACTCGCCTTCTCAAGTGCGTAGGACGAGAAGTCCATTCCAACCTGCAGAGAGAAGAAGGGTCTCGACTCGCTGAGAAAGAGACCCGGCCCGCAACCCACCTCCAGCAAGGCCCCTCCTATCCCCCCTAACCGGCGCAACCTTCTTAGAAGCAGCCTGAAACTCCTCCTGAGACCGCGGGACTGGGATCCGTAGTCGGCGTAACCCAGGGACGAGTCCGAGGAGAAGTAGGAGGGATTCTCGTATATCCCCTTCATATCATCCTCCCTCACCCGGGGAGAGAGATAGGTGACGGAACACCCGTCGCACCTCACCAGGGAGAAGGGAGGGAAGCGGTACTCAACCTCCCCCTGCCCAGCACCACAGAGGGGACACGCCCCTACCTTCTCCAGCTTGAGACCCCGCCAATATCCTTCAGACGACACTCTACCCTCCATCGTCCTCGACCCATTCCAAGAAACGAGCTCCGCGGAGAACGGGCGAGGAACGAGATCCAGAGATACAATCCCGCAATTACCTAAGCAACCTGCAAGGGAGAGGTTGGTCCCAATCTGGAAAAGGAGAGGGCTTTGAGGTATAGCGCCCTACCATGAGAGAGGACGAGGCGAGAATCCTAGAAGCTCTGAGAGGCTACCTGCGCTACGCAGAGATCCTGGGAATCACAGAGCTTCCACGGGCAGAACACCCCAACCCAAAGGAGGTTAAACCAACCACACCAGAGGCCCAGCGGCAGCTTCAAAAGATACGGGCGGAGCTCGGTGAGTGCACCAGGTGCCACCTCCACAAGACCAGGAAGAACCTGGTCTTCGGTGACGGAAACCCGGAGGCATCGGTGATGTTCGTAGGCGAGGCTCCAGGGGCAGACGAGGACGCCCAAGGCATACCCTTCGTGGGAAGGGCAGGCCAGCTACTAAACCGAGTGTTGGAGATGGTGGGGATGCCGAGGGAGGAGGTCTACATCGCCAACATCCTGAAGTGCCGCCCTCCAAACAACAGGACCCCTACCCCGGAAGAGATAGCGGTCTGCATGCCCTTCCTGATCAAGCAGATAGAGGCGATACGGCCCAAGGTGATCTGCGCCCTGGGGGCAGTGGCCATGAATGCCCTGATGGGCAGAAAGATGCCCATCACCAAGGTGAGGGGCACCACACTGAAGACCCCCCACGGATACACCCTTATTCCCACCTTCCATCCCGCCTACCTCTTGAGAAATCCCAACGAGAAGAAGAGGTTCATCCAAGACCTCCAGATGATAAAGGGCGCGTGTGAAGATGGGTAGCCTCCACCAGAAGGGTAAGTGGCTGCTACTGGCATTAGTCCCGTGTCTTCTCTGGATTATCCCCCACGAGGCAAGGGGGAGGATGCCCCAGTGGAGGGACGTTGGCAGGGAGGTCTCTCTGGAGCTCTCCCTCGCCGCCAGGGAGGACGCCCTGAAGATAGCTCCCACCACACCCTACGAAATGGCGAGGAAGGCCTTGGTTCTCGCCTTCATCGAGAAGCGCCTCGGCGAGAAGAACTGGTTTTTACGCCTGAAAGATATCCCCCCAACCTCTCCCTACAGGCAGGCTGCAGACCTGCTGCTGGAGGAGCAGGTGATCGTTCCCGAGAGCATAACTGGAGGTGGGCGTCACTACTCCCCCTTCATGCGGAAGTTCTACAGGCTGTGGAGAAGGGACAAGAGGCGGGCCCTGAGGCTGCTCCTGTGGGCCCCCGAGATCCCAGAGAAGAGGAGGGCCGTACAGATAGCCTTCAACCGCCTCTTTTACGAGGGGGAGGACGAGATGGTGGTGGGCTCGTACCACACCTTCGGTTCTCTTCACGGCTCTGCATCTAACCTGAAGAAGGTCGCATTGGCCCACTGGAGGGAAGGGGAGTTGAGAGAGGCCCTCTCACGGATAGACGAGGCCTTAAAGATCTCTCCACAAGACGGGGAACTACTCTTCTGGAAGGCAAAGATGCTACACAGATTGGGAAGACTCAAAGAGAGCGTGGCCATACTCAGAAGGTTGAGCAGTAGGATGGGCAACGGGTTCTACACCTGGTACCCCAGGATGATTCTCGGCCTGCTGGAGTATCGTGGCTACAGGTGTCCAGAAGAGGAGTATCCCGATCCCGTACTCTACGCCATCTCGGAGAGCGGCCTCATTGGCCTGGGACAAAAGGTGTTGAAAGAGAAGACCCTTTCCATGAAACATCCAGACCTGCTGGGCATCTCCAGCATTTATCCCTACCAAAGCCTAAGACTCTCCTACCTGCAGAGCGAGAGCGGCGGTTTCTGCGTCCGCTACCCCCGTCCGTGGAGGGAGCTATTGGAAGGGTTCTGCGACCTCTACGGGATTCAGGAAGAGATGCTCTACGCCTTGATCAGGGCAGAAAGCTCCTTCAATAGGCGGGCACGCTCCTACTCCAACGCCCTGGGGCTAACCCAGGTACTACCAGCCACGGGAAGGTGGATCATGAGGCAGAAGGGTGACTACAACCTCTACCCCAACCAGCCCTTTCTCCCCTTCTTCTCCTTGCAGCTGGGGGGGTGGTACCTCCACTACCTGCAGGAGGAGTTTGGGGGCAGGTGGCCCCTGGTGGTGGCCTCCTACAACGGGGGGCCGGGACGCACGAAGCGGTGGCTAAACACCTATCCCAATCCCTCCCTGGAGGAGGTGGTAGAGTTCTATCCCCTCAACCAGACCAGGAAATACCTGAAGAGGCTCTTCGTATACCAGCTGCTCTACCTGGGAGCGTCGGACCGGAGGGAGTAGACGAAGGCCAGCACCTTGGCCACCACCTCGTAGAGCTCAGGGGGAATCTCCTCGCTGAGATCCAACCTGAGAAGCAGCTCAACCAAGGCGGGATCCTCCTGAACGGGAACCCCGTGCTCCTTTGCAAGCTCTATTATCTTACGGGCCACCTCTCCCCGGCCCTTGGCAACCAGCCTGGGAACCTCGTCCCCTTCATCTGGCTTGTACCGCAGGGCAACCGCCTTATCTATTCCTCTCTTCTTCATCCCTAAGCCTTGGTCTGCAGAAGGAAGGGGCGCTTCACCTCTATGGGCAGATCCTCTTTGGAAAGGCCCTTTGAAACCCCCACCTCGATCCTGGTCAGGTTAACCTTAGACTCCACGAACTCCTCCTTCAGCAGGGGAAGTGCCTTCTCCACAACCTCCTTACTCTCCTCCTTCTCCACCCAGAATAGCATGTCCAGCCTCCTTGCCTTCTGGGCATAGCTGAGGTCTATGCGGATTGTACCTATCCCCGGAGGGGACGAGAGGAGGGTTATCCTGAACCACCTCTCCCCCTCTGCCTCCTCCTCGGACACCGTCATCCGCCACTCGTCTACCCTGTTGTGGTAGGCCACCACCAGGGGAATCACCAGGAAGCCCGAGTCATGGGTCTGAACGTTGAGCAGCTGGTGACCGTTTATGCTCTGCATCAGCTCCTTGGCCGCGTCCAGCTGCGCCTTCTCACCACCGGTAGATATGAAGCGGGCAAGCTGGAGCTTCAGGTCGTTCTTCAACTCATCAGGGGGTAACTCTCCCTCCACCACCTTTGCCATTCTCGCCTCGGTGGACAGGCCACAGTTGGCCAGAAACCCCTTGAGGGTGCGCAGCAACACCCCCTCTCCCTTGTCCGCCTTCACCAAGGGAAGGTGCTCTATCGCCCCTTGGAGCTTAGAGAAGAGCTCTCCCCACCCCTTCATGGAGCCGAGCTTGGCGGTAAACCCCTTGAAAGAGGCCTCGTCCACAAGCCTCAGTCTCAACTGGGGCAACAGGGAGGCCACCATCACCTTGATGCTGGCACCGGGTTTTACGGTGTGGGCAGCCTCCCAGTTGGCCTGGGTCTCAAACCTGCCAAAGTCTATGATCACCTTATTGCCATCCACCTCCACCACCTTACCCTGAAGCATGTCACCTACGTCGAGCTCCAGTCCTGGGGGCGGGGGGGTGGAAGACTCTATGGTGAACCTGCTGGCAGCCGGCCATATGCGAATCGCCAATCTATCTCCTCCTCTGCGGAAGGATACCTCTTCCGATTCCACCTCCGCAACACTTGAAGAAGCCACCTCGCTGGAAACCTTGGTCTCCCCCTTAACGGCTCCTCCCTCCTCAGAACGGGCGGGAGCATCCTCTAAACCCTCCGCAGTATCAGGGGGAATCCCCGTTGACAGGCGTTCTGCAGGTCCAGGGGCAATCTTAGCCTTCGAGGGAGTAGCGCTGACAGAGGAGGGGAGATCCTCTACCTGGGGCGTCTCCCGGAGAGGTCCCGCCAGGGACCTACCCTCCCTCGCACCCTTGGGGATCTCAGTGGCTTGCGCATCGTCAAGGGCATCAGTGTAGAACAACTCCTGAATAAACCTGAGGAGTTCAGAAACCTTGGAGCCCGGCGTCTGAAAGAGGCCTTTCAACTGGCCAAGGTGCTCCTCTCCCACCCCGTCGAGCAGGAGCTGCCTCACACCCTCCCCTTCCCCCTGCTCAAACACGCCTTCCTCCATACCCTCACCGTAGAGCGAGAAGAAGGGCTCCTCCTTGATCAGCGAGAAGACCGAATCAGAGAGCTCCGTACCCTCGAAGAGGGCCGAAAGCCCTCGCATGGCTTGGGAATCCAGCGGGGAACGGGATACCGTCCTACCACGAGGGGGATCTGCCACCCTCTCCCCTCTGGTCACATCCCGTCTCAGTGGGACCCCATCCTGCTCCTCCACCTGCTCCTGTAACGGCTCGGAAGAAGGAGAGGCACTGGCATCCCTCTGGCCAGGATCCCTAACGACCACCTTGGCCTTCAAGAGCGGGCCATAGGTGACCCGGGGTGTGGGCTCTTTCCTGCCTCCCTGGGACGATATCTCGACCCTCTCCCGGGGAACCTCCTCACGGGGCTCCGTAGCATCGGTAGGGGTGGTGAAAGACGGCGAACGCCCAGGCTCCACCAACCGGAACGTGGGAGGGTCTTCGGAGACCACCTCAAAATTGAGGATCTCCCCCGGTTTCACCTCGAAGGGAAGCTCCCAATGCACCTTCACCCTTAGCTGCCTGCCTATGTCCACGAAGAGATAGCGATCCCCCACGCGGCGTACCACCCTCCCCTCGAGAAGGTCACCCGCCTTGAAACCGAACTCCTCCCCAGCCTCGTTGGCAACCGATGGTTGTCTTCCAACTGGGGGGAGAAAGATCACGACCTAACCCCACCTCCGCCAATCACGGCGCTGGCAAGTTTCTTCCAGTTGTAAGCCTTCAACGCATCCATCATCTCATTCCCCTCCAGCTCCTCCAGGCCGGCAAAGCGGGGTACTGTATACACCGGCACCCCGTTGAGCATCTCCCGCATCACCTGCGGGTTGCTCTTCTGTTCCGGTCCCCCTCTCCTCGGATCGTAGCAGTTCACCATCACCGCCTTCACCTCCAGGCCCATGGCCTGGGCAACCCTTACCGTCAAGAGGGTGTGATTGATGGTTCCCAAGTTGGGCCTGGCCACCACAACCAGGGGAGAATCCAGGAGCTTGGCAAGATCTCCACAGGTGAACCGGCTCGCCATAGGAACGAGGAGACCACCAGCACCCTCTACAATCACAATATCGGTCTGCTCTTCCAACCGGTTGAGGGTCGACGAGACCACGGCAGGATCCATGGGATCCCTCCCCTCCTCCACTGCGGCAACCGCAGGGGCAAGGGGCAAGGCATAGCGATACAAGACCACCTCCTCCAAAGACTGGGCAGAACCGGCACACCTAAGCAAGAAGGCTCCGTCTCCTGGCTCCAGCCCCTCCCCACACCCGCTCTCTGCGGGTTTCAGCACCCCTACCCTCATTCCAAGCAGCCCGAAACCCATGGCCAGTCCACCACCCACCACCGTCTTACCCACCCCCGTGTCGGTACCAGTAACGAACAGGCGCATCGCTATTCACCTCCTCCTTGCCTTTGAAATGGCTGTTCAGTTATACTCCCTTCACAAGACGAGAGAAAAGGAGGAGGGTGAAATCATGAAGAGAATCGTCACCATGGCGGTAGGATTGATCTTTTGTCTCGTATCGTCCCAGTCGTTTGGAGCAGCCGGGGATAAGCTCTGGGGACCAAGCTCCACCGGCGGCAGCAACAACCCCGTTTACACGGTCACCACGGTTGACGGCATGGCAGCAATTGCGGGAACCAACAACAACCAGTTCTTGCTGGCCATTTACAACGCCACCGATGGGGCCAGCAAGTTCGCCGGGGATCTACCCACGGGAATAGTGAAGGGGTTGGCCACCGACGGGGCGAACCTCTACATCGGGGGAACCTTGGCAAACGCCACCGGGAACAACACGGGAATCCTGACGCTCTACGACACAAACGGTGACAAAAGCGCCAACTTCCCAAAAACCGTGGACTACGGCTCAGGGGCGTATGCCAACGGGGGAGTGGTGGACGTGGCCTGTGCAGGTGGCACGGGGGTCATAACGGGCACGGCGTTTAACGGCACCAGCCTCCACATAAAGACGGTAGCCTACGGTTCCGACGGCACCAACAAGATCTTGAAAGACGAAAGCAGTGCCAACGACAACTACACCGCCGCCGCCGTTGCGGCCGACGGAAGCTACGTAGCCGTGGTGGGAACCGCCGAGAATGCCACTGGCAAAGACGTGGTGGCATTCCTCTACGACTACAGCAACAACAAGAAGTGGGGAAAGAGATACGACAGCGGCCACAACGAGACCGCAGTGGACGTTGCCTTGGACAGCAACCACAACGTCTACGTGCTTGCCAAGGCATACAACGACACCCAGAACAACTGGGATGTCATGTTGATCAAGTACGACTCCGCCGGGAACCTGAAGTGGGTCAAGTGGTTCGACATGAACGACGCAAAGAAGAACGATCACCCTGCACACCTCGCCGTGGATAGCGGCAACAACATCGTGGTGGTGGGCTACTACGAGATGAACAGCAACGACTACTTCGTGGCCAAGTTCGACTCCGACGGCAACCTCAAGTGGTCCCTGGCAGAGGGCAACGAGTCATACGAGGACAGGGGAACGGCCATCGCCGTGGATTCCCAGAACAACGTGTTGGTAACGGGTTACTCCAACGACGGAACCAACTTCAACTATCGCACCCTGTGCATAAATCAAGACGGCAACGTGGAGTGGAGGGCATTAACCGATGGTACAGCCGATACCTACGCAACCTCAATTGCGGTAACCAGCGACGACAGGGTTGTGGTGGTGACCGGTCACGTATCTGACAGCACCTACACCGTCGCCTACGAAGGCTGCGGTGAGAAGAGCACCAACGAGCTACCCTCTGGGGATGACAGAATAGTCATCATAAAGACCCCCAAAGCTGATCCCGAGCCAGCCAATCACACCTACATAGGTGTGGGAGAGGTGGCCACCAAGAAGGGCAGCACCATGAAGGTGTCTGTGCACTTCCCCCAGTACACCGACTCTTCAGGCAACCCCGTCTCGGTGAACATCTACGTGGCCATACAGATCCCCTACACCGACAAGTGCGGCAACTACCACAACGACCTCTACTTCTTGAACAAAGACGGGCACTTCGAGCTGATGACCGAAGATAACCCCATAGAGCCTTGGAAGAAGAATGTTACTGAGGATGTGTCTGAAGAGGTGATTCCCACCTTCAGTCTCAAAGACCCCCTGCTAAACCAGAACATCTACCCCGATACCACCTACTGGTTCTATACCCTTGTGGTTCCATCAAGCGTGAAAGACGACTTAACCGACCTCGATCCCAACGGGAAGTGGGAGTGCACCTACTTCAGCTTAGAACTCTACTGATGCGCACAGAGGGGTTGTCTTCACGACAACCCCTTGATTTTGATTCCCAAGGAGGAACAGGATGGAGAAGAGAGTGACAATAAGGGTGGTGTGCTGTGTCTTTGCCCTGGTGCTCGCCTCTGCAACGGCGGGACTGGGCAGGGAGACGGTTATTCCCTACTACTCGTCCAGCTCTAAACCGATAATAAGCGACGACGCCCCCCACTACCTGCTCTGGCACGAGGGCGACCTGTGGCACCTAAGGTGGCAGAGCCCGAAAAAGAAGGCAAAATTCAGAGGAGAACTGAAGGTCGTTGAAGGCTCGATAACACTCGTAGAAAGGGTGAACCTGGAGAAGAAGGACAAGACCGAAGAGAAGGAGTCAAAGGCCATCCTCTTCAAGGGAAAGGTGAAGGAACAACCCGAGGGTTTCGACTTCAGGTGGAGCGGAACCAGACTCTGGGTAGACCTTTACATCAAGGGAGAACACAGGCCCCTGCGGGTCTACATAGGAAGAAGGGCCATAAGACCCCAGTCTATCCCCTTCTTTCTCTTGGGAGTGGCATCGAAGACCGCCAAGGGCGATATACTCTCCGCGGTGGCATTGGGTATTCCAGAAGTTATCCAGGAAGAACCCCACTTCTTCCTATGGCACGAGGGCGACCTGTGGCACCTGAGATGGCAGAGCCCCGAGAAGAAAAGCAGGTTCTCCGGCGAGCTGAAGGCCATTGGCGGATCCATAGAACTGGATAGAAGGGTGAACCTGGAGAAGAAGGACAAGACCAAGGTGCACCCGCCCAACACCATAACCTTCAAGGGAAAGGTGAAGGAGCAACCCGAGGGTTTCGACTTCAGGTGGACAGGTTCTAAGCTGATGGTAGACCTAAAGATAGAGGGTGAGCATCGCCCCGCCAGGGTGTACGTGGGAAGGAGCGCCGTGGTTCCCTCAGAGATCCCCTTCTACATCGTCCCAGGCAGCTATGTTCTTCCATTTCCCCCTCGACACAGGAGAGTGCACGGTCCCCCACCCCGGGAGTTACCCCCTCCTTTCAGGCACATACCTCCTCCAAGGCGGTAGATGGCAGAGATCCCCTTAGACAATTTGCTAATAGGCAC
>CAZMTB010000191.1:0-15772 GCA_964569095.1 uncultured Aquificales bacterium | reverse complement strand
CGATCACCCTCTTTAGGGTGTTACTGTTGGTGATCACCCCTACCCGGGGAATGAAAGACCCCCCCGTATCCTTCGGCTGCATGAGCTTATCCTATAAAAAAGAGGGTCACGGCGCAAGAACCGTGGCCCTCCTGGTTTTCTGGTAAAGCTATCTACTCAAACCATCTTCTGGCGTCCTACGGGACTTGGTCCCAAGGCCCTGATGTGCTCGGTGAACTCTGACACCACTTGGGCAAATCTGGGTCCCTCGGAGGCCGAGATCCACGAAAGCCTAACCCTCTCGGGCTCGAGACCCAAGGTGGTTAGGAGTTGCTTGGTGAGGGCCATCTTTCTGCGGGCGTAGTAGTTGCCCTTCTGGTAGTGGCAGTCACCGGGATGGCACCCTGCCACCAGCACCCCATCTGCCCCGTCGAGCAGTGCCTTAACGATGAAGACGGGATCCACCCTGCTGGAGCACATCACCTTGATAACCTTGAGGTTGGGGGGATACTTAAGCCTGCTGATTCCCGCCAGGTCGGCCCCCGTGTAGCTGCACCAATAGCACAAGAATCCCACCAGGTTGGGCTTAAACTGCTCGCTCATAACAGCACCCCCTCCAGCTCTGCGAATATCTCCTCGTTGTTGAAGTGTCTCGTTGTGACCGCCTTGTTGGGACAGGTGGCAGCACAGAGGCCACACCCCTTGCAGATCGCGGCGTTCACCTCGCACACCCCCTTGGCGGGGTTGTAGTCTATCGCCGAGTACATACACACCCCCATGCACTGGCAACAACCAACGCATACCTCAGGATCTATGTAGGATACCGCAGCCTCAACCTCCACCTGGCCACGCATGATGAGAGAGAGGGCCTCTGCAGCGGCACCCTCCGCCTGGGAGACGGTGTCGGGAATGTCCTTGGGTCCCTGGCAACAACCTGCAAGGAAGATCCCGTCGCTGGCGGTTGCCAGAGGAGCCAGCTTAGGATGCAGCTCTATGAACCAGCCGTCCTGATCCTGGGAGATGCCAACCAGCCTGGCGATCTCCTCGGCACCCACCGCAGGCTCAAGGCCCACGCTCAGAAGCACCATGTCAACGGGCACCCTTCGCACCTTACCCGCCAGGGTGTCCTCTGCCACCACGATCAGCTTGCCCTCCTCCTCGGAAGAGAGGGGCACGTCGGTAACCTGGGCAACCTTGCCACGGATGAAGTGGACACCCTCCTCCTGAAGCCTGTTGTAGAACTCCTCATACCCCTTACCCGGAGAGCGTATGTCGATGTAGAACTCGTAAACCTCGGCACCAACCTTCTCCCTAACCAGGTGGGCAAACTTCATGGAGTACATGCAGCACACCCTGGAGCAGTAGCGCTTGTTATGGGCGTCCCTGGATCCAACGCAGTGGATGATGGCCACCCGCTCGGGTCTCTTGCCGTTCTTCATGAGCACCTCTCCGCTGGTGGGACCCGCGGCGTTGTTGAGGCGCTCGAACTCTATGCTGGTGTAGACCTCAGGATACCGCCCGTAGCCAAACTGGGAAAGGGTCTCTGCCGAGGGATCGATGGGCTTGAACCCCGTCGCCACAATGATTGAACCCACCTCTACCTCTATCTCTTCGGGTCTCATCTCGTGGCGAATGGCGTTCGCCTCGCACAGCTTTTCGCACTCCCGGCACTCGCAACACCCCGCACAGTCCAGGCAACGCCTAGCCTCCTGCAGGGCCTCATCCTCGGTCATTGGCTGCTCAACCTCTGCAAAGCCCCCCACCCGCTCCCCGGGATCCAGGTGCTTGATTACGGTGGGGAGAGAGAGCTGGTACCGGCGCTTCTTGAGCACCTCCTCCTTATCCACGCTCTCCATCCAGTGCTCCTCGTAGGGACGCGCCTTCAGCTCTTCTCCCTCAAGGAACCTGGCAATGTACTCCGCCGCCTGGCGTCCCAGGCCTATGGCCTCTACGATGGAAGCCGGGCCCTTGGTGGCATCACCCCCAGCAAAGACCCCCTCCAGGTTGGTCTGCAGGGTCTCAGGGTCGACCCATATGGTGCCGTTGCGGTTCACCTTTAGGCCCTGGGCAGCCAGAGGCTCGCTGTACGGCTCCTGACCTATGGCAAGAATCACCCTGTCTGCCTCAATGGTGAACTCCGATCCCTCAATGGGAACGGGGCGGCGTCTGCCCGACTCGTCGGGTTCACCCAACTCCATCTTGATGCACTCGGCAGCGGTGAGCTTGCCACCCTCTCCCAGGAACCTCACGGGATTGGTGAGAATGCGCAGCTTGATGCCCTCCTCCTCGGCTGCCTCTATCTCCTCGACATAGGCGGGCATCTCCACCCTGGAGCGACGGTAGACGATGGTCACCTCCTTGGCACCCATGCGAAGGGCGGAACGAGCGGCGTCTATCGCGGAGTTTCCTCCTCCTACAACGATAACCTTTTCACCAACGTCCACCTTCTCACCGCTATTCACCTTGCGCAGGAACTCGATAGAGCTCCACACCCCCTCGAGATCCTCGCCCTCTATGCCCATCTTCCGGTCTTTGTGGGCACCTATGCCCACGAATACGGCGTCGTACTCCTTCTTGAGCTTCTTCAGCGAGATACCGCCCTTGCCCACGGGGGCGTTGCACTCAATCTCCACCCCCGCCTTCTTGATGAGCTCAACCTCCCGGTCCACGAGCTCGTTGGGGATACGGTAGTTGGGTATGCCGTACCTCAACATCCCTCCAGGCTCGGGGGCCGCCTCGAAGACCTTCACCTGGTAACCCCTCAGCCCCAAGTAGAAGGCACAGGCCAACCCCGCGGGACCCGCTCCAACGACAGCCACCCTCTTCTCCTTCCTCTCGGGAAGCTCGAAGGGCAGTTCCAGGCCTTCGTTCTCGTAGTACCAGTCCGACACGAAGCGTTTCAGCATCCTGATGTGAAGAGGTCCCCCTGCCAGCCCCCTGGTGCACTCTCCCTCGCAGAAGGCGGGACAGGCCCTGCCCAGAGAGGCTGGGAAGATCACCCTCTCGAGAATGAGCCTGAAGGCCTCCTTGTACTTGCCGGCCCCGATTAGCTTGACGTAACCATGGGCGTTGAGGCCAGCGGGACAGGCGTTGCGACAGGGAGAGAAGCCCTCCTTGTCGATCACGAAGATGTTCGGCACCGCCTGGGGGAAGGAACGGTAGATGGCGGTGCGCTCCGCCATACCGTACTCGTACTCGTTGGGCAGCAGCACTGGACACCCCTTGACGCACTCCGAACATCCGGTACAGGCCTCCTCGTCGATGTAGCGGGGCTTCTTGTGAATGGTGGCCTTGAAGTTGCCTATGTATCCAGAAACATCGGTCACCTCGCTGTAGGTGAAGAGCTTTATGTTCTCGTGCTGTCCAACAGACACCATCTTTGGGGTGAGGATACAGGCGGCACAGTCGAGGGTGGGAAAGGTCTTGTCGAACTTGGCCATGTGCCCACCAACGGTGGACTCCCGCTCCACCAGATAGACGGTCTTTCCGGCGTCGGCTATCTGGAGGGCCGCCTGCATACCCGCTATGCCCCCTCCTATCACCAGTACGTTGGGATTGATATCCACGATGCGGGGTTCCAAGGGCTCGTGGTGGGCAACCCTGTAAACCGCCGCCTTCACAAGCTGCTTGGCCTTTTCTGTGGCCTCCTCCTCGTCCTCGGTCACCCAGGAGACCTGCTCCCTGATACTGGCCATCTGGAAGAAGTAGGGGTTTATTCCCGCCTTCTTCAGGTCGTTCCTGAAGGTCTTCTCGTGCATCCTGGGAGAGCACGAGGCCACCACGACCCTGTTCAGCCCCAGCTCGCGAATGTCGTCTATGATGAGCTGCTGACCGGGGTTCGAGCACATGAACTTGTAGTCCTTCGCCACCACCACGTGGTCCAGGGTTGCGGCAAAGTCTCTCACCGCCTCCACGTCCACCTTGTAGGCGATGTTTATTCCGCAATGGCAGATGTAAACGCCTATTCTCACCTCTTCAGCCATCATCTCACCCCCTTGGCAGCCTGCAGAACCGCATCGGCAGGGGTAAGCACCTTGCCGATACCCACCTCTCTGGGCGATCCTCCCATGGCCAGTCCCAGAATCTGGGTGAAGTAGACCACGGGAAGGCTCTCTCCCAGCTCCTCCTGGACGGAGTCGAGATTGAACTGGCAGAGGGGACAGATGGTGGCAATGGCCTCTGCCCCTTTGCGCCTGGCATCGGTGAGAATGGCCCTCACCAGGGGAAGGCAGGCCTCTCTGTTCGCAACCATCTGGGCGGCCCCGCAGCAATAGGTCTTGGCGGTAAAGTCCACCACCCCGCATCCAGCGGCCTCCAGGACCCCGTCCATGATTGTGGGATTATCAGGGTGGTCCAGGTCGCCCCAAGGTCTCGTGAGCTGGCAACCGTAGTAGGGAGCCACCTGAAGCCCCTGGAAGGGAAGGGAGATGGCTGCCTCAAGCTCTTCCCCCTCCACATCCCTGGCAAAGACCTCCACCACGTGCCTAATCTCTACCCTGCCAGAGTAGCTCTTGCCCTCCTCCTGCAATAGGGAGGAGATCTGCTGGATGAGCCCCTCCTCTTCCATGATCTTCTTTGCCTTTCGCAGGGTGGAGTAGCAGGCGTTGCAGGGAGTCACCAGCTGGTCGAACCCCTGGGACTCGGCTATGGCCATAACCCTCGCTGCCATGGCAAGGGCCTCTACCTCGTGAATGCTGAAGGCAACGGTGGCCCCGCAGCAGTTCCAGTCTGGCAACTCAACCAGCTCCACTCCCAGCCTTCGGGCCACGAACTCTATGGACTCCTTGTATCCGGCAGCCGTCTTGAGGCTGCACCCTGGGTAGAAGGCGTACCTGCTCATGCCGCACCTCCGCCATCCATGGAGGTGATCTCGTCCTTCTCCAGGGGTAGCTCCCTAGCCTTGGCCAGCATGCTTCTGAACCTCTCGGGATCTGCCACCCTCTCGCCCTTCAGCTCCATCCTTCCCCGCCTCAGCAATCTCATCCCCAGGGATGCCATGCCCGTGCTCTTGAGGAGGTCCCTGGGACTGCCGAGCAGAAACCTTCTCATCATCTTCGTCTCAGAGAGGCGCCCGTCCTCCTTCACCGTCTCGTAGAAGGCGGTGTACATCTGGAGGGTGGAGACCTTCGGCCTTATCCCCTGCTCCACCGCCAAGCGCTTGAAGGCGTACATCTGGTCGGTGATGAGTATCTCTCTGGGACACCTCACGGTGCAGTAGTAGCATGAAGCACAGAACCAGAAGGTGTTGGAGTGTAGAGCCTCTTCGATGTCTCCGCCCTTCACCAGGGCGAACAGCCCCCGGGGACCGTGGTCCATGGCACTTGCCATGGGACAGGAACCGGTGCACGTGCCGCACTGGATGCAGCGGAGCAACTGGTCTCCCCCGGGAAGCTCCAACAACCGTTTCAACAGGCCTGTCGCTTCCATGGCTCACTCCTCTATCTGGTGGAACTCCTCCTCCCTGTAGGTGGTGAGGGGGAGGGGCTCCTGCACACTGCGACCCGGCAGGTACTCGAAGAGCTCCTGCAGGTCGGCTCCAACGGTCTTGAACACCTGGGCCACGGGTATCCTGGTGGGACACGAATCCTCGCACATGCCGCAACCCACGCAAGAGGTGGCCATGTGGGTCATGCGGCCAAGCTGAAAGAGCAAGGTGTCCATGGGAACCCTGATCGTGCCCTTCTTCTCAATACGCCTCTCGTAGCTGGCAGGCTCGTAGTCGAAGGTGGGAGATTCGAAGAAACAGTCCTTGCAGTAACAGATGGGACAGACATGGCTGCAAGCATGGCAGCCTATGCACCGGCCAAATACCGACACCAGGTTCTCTATCCCTGACACCGTCTCCTTCGTCTTCGAAATCAGCTCCTCCCTGGCAGCCACCCTCGCATCTCTCAAGGCCTCCATCCATCCCTTCTCAGGCTCCCCCTTCAAGGTGGTAAGACCCATCTCTTTCAATATCTTCTCCCCCTTATCCGAGGTGGCCTCCAGCCATCCCTCGCCGGGGGCCCTCTCTACCCAGCAGAGATCAACCCCCTGGGGAAGAAAGGCCTCACAGGCGGCACAAACCGGCCTGACACCCTGGGGCTGCTCACCCTTGGAGAGGCTGCTCCAGTATCCCTCCACCAGGGACTCCACCCTCTCCTCGGCCTGGAACTCCTTGTTCGGGAAGACTCCGCCGCAGACCACTCCTATGAGAATAAGGTTGTCCAGGTGCGCCTGCTCCAGCTTGACCAGTTCCACCAGGGCCCTGATCTCGCAGGGGCGCATCATCACCGCTACTGGACGGTCCACCGCCCCCTTCAGGGTTAGGCGAGAGACCACCTTGCCTCCGTTGGCAGGCATGGAAGGAAAGAGGGGATCGCACTCCAAGGCCTCTTCAGGCCGGGTGACCAGCGAGTAGGCCACCCTGTGGGAGTTGGGAAGCCTTCGCAGGGCCATGACACCTTTCGCCATTCCCTCGGCAAGGAGGGAGGCGAGAAACTCGCCAGCGCTCTTGGGTAGCTCGCTAACCACAGCCATATCATTGCCCCCTTATTTAGCGTCTCACTCGCCCCTCACTAAACCACAGGGACGGGTTTGGTTCCACCTAACGCCTCTAAAAAGAGGCCCCCTCACCCGGAAAAAGGGCCCTCAACCCCCTTCGTCCTCTAACATATTCGCATATTCTAATAAGGATATATCCTGCTCGGCGGTCCTTTGCAATCCCCTTTCTGGTCCCCGTGAGCGCCACCCTTCCCTTACCGCCCACCTTAACCTATGATACCCTTCTGCCAAGAGAAGGAGGAGAAGAATATGGAGAGAGAGATACAACAACACCTGAGCGAGGTGTGCGAGAGGGTGGCAAAGGCCATGGGATGGCAGAATCCTCCCGAGGTGATGGTATCGTACCCCAAGGAGAAGAGGTTCGGAGACTACAGCACAAACGTGGCCTTTCTCTGGGGAAAGGCCATGAGAGTCTCGCCCCGGGAGGTGGCCAAGGAGGTGGCCAAGGAGATAACCCACCCCGCGGTGGAGAGGGTGCAGGTGGAAGGGCCGGGATTCATCAACCTGACCATGTCCACAGGGTGGTGGCACAAAGGGTTGCGGGAGGTTCTGGAGCAAGGGGAAGGATACGGAGAGTCCACCTTGGGTGCGGGGCGCAAGGTACAGGTGGAGTTCGTATCTGCCAATCCCACTGGTCCCCTTCACATTGGACACGCCAGGGGAGCCGCAGTGGGAGACGCCCTGGCAAGGCTCCTGAATAAGGCAGGGTTCTCGGTAGAGAGGGAGTACTACGTGAACGACGGTGGGCTTCAGATGCGCATACTGGGCGCCTCCCTCCTGGCCAGGTGCAGGGAGATAGCGGGGCTGCCAGGCGAGTTTCCCGAAGACGGGTACAAAGGGGAGTACATCGTGGAGCTCGCCGAAAAGGCCCTGAGGGAGATACCCGGAGTGCTGGAACTGCCAGAGGAAGAGGCGGCCGAGCGCCTGAGCAGGTGGGGTGCTGAGGAGATCCTCAGGGGCATCAAGGAAGACCTGGAGCTCTTCAACGTCGAGTTCGACAACTGGTTCTCCGAGGCTAGCCTCTACGAGAGCGGGGCGGTGGAAGCGGCAGTGGAAGAGCTGAGAGAGAAGGGGTTCATCTACGAGAAGGACGATGCCCTCTGGTTCGCCTCAAGCCGTTTCGGCGATGACAAGGACAGGGTGGTGCGCCGCTCGGGAGGCGCCTACACCTACCTCGCCGCAGACATTGCCTACCACCGGAACAAGGCAGAACGGGGCTTCCACGAGATAATAGACGTGTGGGGAGCAGACCACCACGGGTATATCCCCAGGGTGAAGGCCGCCCTGGAGGCCCTGGGGTACGACTCCAATATGTTGAAGGTGCTATTGATCCAGCTGGTCAACCTGCTGCGCCAAGGCAAACCCGTTGCCATGACCACCAGGGGAGGGGAGTTCGTCACCCTGAGGGAGGTGGTGGAAGAGGTGGGCAAAGACGCGGTGAGATTCATGCTGCTCACCAGAAAGTGCGACGCTCACCTCGACTTCGACCTGGAGCTGGCCAAAGAGCAAAGCGAGGAGAACCCCGTCTTCTACGTGCAATACGCCCACGCCAGGATCTGCAGCATCCGACGCACCGCCCAGGAGCGGGGCATACCAATACCGGAAGAATGGGAAAAGGTGAACCTGGAACCCCTAACCTTGGAGGAAGAGAAGGAGCTAATAAAGAAGCTGACCGCCTTCACCAGCACGGTAGAGGGAGCCGCAAGGAGCTTGGAGCCTCACAGAATCACCTACTACCTCCACGAGCTTGCGGCGCTCTTCCACGGATACTACAACCGCAACAGGGTGCTTCTCGACGACGAGGGGTTGAGGAACGCCAGGCTGGCCCTATCGGAAGGAGTGGCAGTGGTGCTAAGGGAAGGATTGAGGTTGCTGGGGGTGTCGGCCCCCACGGCAATGTGAGGACGCCATGGATCAAGATCAGAACCAGTACCAGTACAGGGTTCCCGTAAACATTCCCATGCCCTCAAAGGGAATGGTGATATTCGGCATCGCCGTCTGCCTGGGGATCTTCGTGATTCCCTCCCTGGTGGAGCCGCTAACCGACGTTCTCTGGTTCCACCACATGGGCCAGCTGAAGGTCTTCATAACCCTCATCAGCACCAACTGGATAACCGCCGCCTCTGCTGCCCTGGGATTTCTACTGGTGGCATGGATAAACCTGACGATTGCAGGGAGGCAACCTGCACAGACTGCGATAGTTAGGGCACCCTACGAGGCCAGAAGGGTGGTCTCTCCAGACGCGATAAAACGCATATCCCTATTCGTCACCATACTGGTGGTTCTGGTCCCCTTGGGGATGGCCGCCTACGGGTACCAGAACGGAATGGAGATGCTCAGGTTTCTGCACCGCCAGCCCTTTGGCACCACAGATCCCCTGTTCGGCAAGGATGTAGGGTTCTACGTGTTCACCCTGCCCGCCTTGGAGTTCCTGCAGCAGTGGCTGCTCTTCACCATTGCGGCAACCCTGGTGATCACCACCGCCCGCTACCTTGAACAGGAAGAGATCCTCCTGCCCACGGGCAGGGTCCTTGGACTCACCCTACCGCAGAGGATGAAGGTACACCTGTCAGTGCTGGTTGCCCTGCTCTTCTGCGCCATCGCCTGGGGATACAGGCTCGACATGCTGCAGCTCACCTTCTCCCAGTCGTCCCTCATAACAGGGGCAGGTTACGCAGACATTCACGCCCTGCTTCCCGCCTACAAGGCCCTGATGGTGATCTCCCTCTTCTGCGTCCTGGTCGTGCTGGCGGGAATAGGCAGAAAGGGGATACACCTGCTCGTAGGTGGAGTGGTACTGCTGATGGCGCTCCACCTCCTGGGGACCACCCTGATCCCCTCGGCGGTGGAGCAGTTCGTGGTGAAACCGAACGAGCTGGCAAAGGAGACCCCCTACATCGCCTGGAACATCAAGGCAACGAGAGAGGCGTTTGGCCTCGAAAAGATAGAGACCAAAGAGTTTCCAGCAGAACCCACCCTAACCGCAGATGAGGTGTTCAACCACACCACCATCATCGAGAACATCAAGCTATGGGACAAGCGCCCCATCAAGGCCACATACAAGCAGCTACAAGAGATCCGTCTCTACTACGACTTTCCCTTCATCACCGTTGACAGGTACCGGGTGAATAACAGGCTTTGGCAGGTCTTTCTGGCAGGCAGGGAGCTTCAGCTCGACGCCCTGCCCCAACAGGCCCAAACCTGGGTGAACCAACGGATCACCTTCACCCACGGCTACGGGATATGCCTCAGTCCCGTAAACAGGGTGCAGGGAGAGGGCATACCAGACTTCTGGGTGAAGGACATTCCTCCAAAGAGCAAGTACCCGGAGCTGAAGGTGACCCGTCCAGAGATCTACTACGGCCTCAAGACCGAAGACTACGTCCTGGTGAAGACCAACACCAAGGAGTTCGACTATCCCAAGGGAAGCGACAACGCCTACACCTCCTACCAGGGAGACGGCGGTGTGCCCATCGGGGCCCTCTGGAGAAGGTTGCTATTTGCCTGGAGGTTCTACGACCAGAAGCTGTTATTCACCACCTACCTGAACAAGGAGAGCCGTATCATGTTTCACCGGCAGGTGCTGGAACGGGTGAGAACCCTGGCACCCTTCCTGAGGTACGAGGGGCTGGCATACCTGGTGCTGGCAAAAGGGCACCTCTACTGGATAGTGGACGCCTACACCACCACCAACAACTACCCCTATTCCACGCCCTATCCCTACTCTCCTGCGCTGGAGCAGTTCAACTACCTGAGAAACTCCGTGAAGGCGGTGGTGGACGCATACAACGGAGAGGTGAATCTCTACGTGATGGATCCTTCGGATCCCATAGTCAGGTGCTACGAGGAGATCTTTCCGACCCTCTTCAAGGATAAGTCGCAGATGCCAAGGGAGATTCTTGAGCACATCCGTTATCCCCGAGGAATGTTCCAGGTGCAGTCCACCATGTATGCCACCTATCACATGACGGATCCCAATGTCTTCTACAACAAGGAAGATCAATGGGACTTTCCCAACGAGATCTACGCCGACAACCAGCAGAGGCTCAACCCCTACTACATAATCCTGAGACTGCCAGACGAGAAGAAGGAGTCTTTCCTCATCATCACCCCCTTCACCCCCACCAACAAACCAAACATGGTGGCCTGGATGTGTGCCAAGTGCGAGCCAGACCAGTACGGTCGCCTCATCGTTTACACCCTGCCAAAGCGGCGGTTAATCTACGGTCCAATGCAGGTGGAGGCCCGAATAAACCAGGATCCCAAGATCTCCTCCGTACTCACCCTGTGGGGGCAACAGGGTTCACGGGTGATCAGGGGCGACCTTCTGGTGATCCCCATCGGAAAATCCCTGATCTACGTAGAACCGGTGTACATAGTCTCCTCCCAGGGAGAGCTGCCCGAGCTTAAACGGGTGATCGCCGCATACGGAGAGAGCGTTGCCATGGGTAGAAACCTGACCGAGGCCCTTCAGATGCTCTTCGGCAAGGGCACCGCTAAGTCATCAACTCCCGCCAAAGGGGCAGCGGAGGAGGAGAGCAAGGGCACCGCCGAGATGGTGAGAGAGGCACTAAAAAGGCTGAAGGCTGCCGAGCAGAAGGCCGGAGCTGGCGACTGGAAGAGCTTTGGAGAAGAGCTGGAGGCCCTTAAGGGTATTCTGCAGGACCTCAGCAAGAGAACGAGGTGAGCATGAGGGAAGCGATCGAAAGGGTCTTGAGGATAAACCTGGGCGCCAGAAGGGGAGAGGCCCTTCTGGTTCTGGGAGACAGGATAAACCGAAAGAGAGAGGAAAGGCAGTCCCCGGAAGAAGAGGAGCGTCGCAACGCCACAACGGCCCTTATTTCCCTCTTCGCGGAGGCAGGAAGAGAGATGGGACTTCGGGTGAGAGAGGTGATCTATCCCGCCCTGGGTGCCCACGGCAAGGAGCCGCCGGAAGAGGCGTGGACCCTGGCCTTTGGAGAAAAGACGGTGGAAGAGCTCAAGAAGAAGGGGCTCTTCCACCGTCTTCTGGCCAAGGAAGCGGGTGTTTTCGAAGAGTCCCTAAAGGTGGTGATGGAGCGGAGGGACGAGGTGGTAGACGTCGTCGTTGCCATACCCCACTACTCCACCAGCCACACCTCTTTTCGAAAGCTCATCACCGAGGGCGGAGGGCGTTACGCCAGCATGCCCCTCTTCGATCCCAAAATGCTAACAACCTCCTTAGCGGTAGATCTGAACCAGCTGAAACCTCTAACCGAAGAGATGGCCCACCTGCTAACCGAGGCCCAGGAGGCAATAATAACCTCTGAAGACGGGACCAACCTCAGGATGGCGTTGGAAGGGAGGAGGGGAGTCGCAGACACGGGAGACCTCACACTTCCCGGAAGTTTTGGAAACCTCCCTGCGGGAGAGGCCTTCGTGGCACCAGTGGAGGGCAGTGCCGCGGGAACCTACGTCACCCTCTGGGGACCCACAAGGAGGTTGAGCAGGCCCACCTCTTTCACCGTAGCAGACGGGCTTCTGCAGAAGGTAGAGGGCGATCCAGAGCTATCGAGGTACCTCCAGGGAGCGTTTCAAGAACACCCCGGGGCCCGCAACCTGGCAGAGCTTGGAATTGGCACCAATCCCAGGGCAACACGTCCCGACAACATCCTGGAGGCCGAGAAGATTCTGGGAACGGTACACATAGCCTTTGGGGACAACTCCACCTTTGGGGGCAAGGTGAAGGTGCCCTTTCACCAGGACTTCGTGCTCTTTAAACCCACCCTCCTTCTGAAGGGAAGGGGATGGGAGAGGGTGGTGATAGATAGGGGAGAGGTGAAACTGGATAGATACACCTAAAAGTTACACCTCCTCCCCTCCCGTCATTCCTCCCGAGAGCACAAAGGCGAGCACCTCGGAACCCTCGGCGTCTATGGGGGTGATTCTCTCTTTTGGCACCAGCACCAGGTTGCCTGCGAAGTTGTAGGCCTGGGGCAGGTACACCGCCACCAGATCCCTCAGGCCCCATTCGGACATGCTCTCGTCGCTTACGAAACCCACCAGTCTGATCTCACTATCCTCAGATGGAGAGACCAGAACGGGATGAGTGAAGGTCTTCTTCTCGCCAACCAGGGATCGGGTTATGTCCTTAATTCCCCTGTAGAGGATCTTCACCATGGGAATGTGCTCAAACAGCCAGTCCATAACCTTAAACAACCACCCCGTCAGAAAGTTCGAGGCCAGAAACCCCAACAGCGTTATGAAGACCAGGGTGATGAGAAGTCCAAGGCCGGGAATAGACACCCCCAGCATCCTGTCGAGGCTAACGAAGGCAGCGTAGAAAAGGTAGATGGTCACCACCGCTGGAATGAAGAAGAGCAACCCCCTGACGAAATACTTCGAAAGCGTTCTAAGCATCTGCAACCTCCTTTCACCCAAACACCCAATATCGACTGCTACTATCCTCAAGGCGCTTCCTTTACAACACCCGCGTCCTTTGCAGAAACAAAAGAGCCTCTTTGCTATTCATCTCCTTCAAAGATAGGTACATGTTTCAATGAGAATCTTCTTGCAACGCTTTGGGGTGAAGAATAAGGCTGTAAGGGATATTACCAGCCATGCCTTTCATCTAAAACTGCATGGAACGGCCTCGTAGAATCTGATCTAATCTCCTGTGAGATGTAACCTTTTTGCTGTAGCCAACAACTGTAAATAATAGAAAGACTCAGACGATTCCCACGCCGAAACACTCTTGGGAATGAAAGGAGGGTAAGATGAAAAGGCACTTTTTGTCGCCTTGCTATCCCGCGACGTTCCGGGAAGGCGATCGTTATACCAAGGGATTCCTAACGATGACCGTAGCCATCCTGATTCTCTTATGCACAGCGGGCTCAGCGGCCCACGCCACCCTCTCAATAACCACCACTAACGGCCTTTCTCTACAGCTCTCCGCAGACGGAAGAATCGAGGGCTTGTGGATAGACGGAACCCCTCTTCCCACTACCCCCGGCCCGGTGCTCTGGATACGAGACATGAGCTCGGCAGGGGATATCACCTCCCCAAACCTGATCGCCAACCCGGGATTTGAGTCAGGACTGGGCGGCTGGAGCCCAGTGGAGGGATCAGACGGAACCGAGATCCAGATCACCTCCACCCAGGTCAGAAGCGGAGGGCTTGCACTCCAGATGCACGGCACCAAGACCTCCGATCTTGGTTCAGGAGCCATCTCCTCCCAGCCAATCAGCGTAACTCCCGGCAAGAGGTACCGCCTGTCAGGCTGGTTCCTCAGCAGCAGGGGCTACCTGCAAGGGGCGGCTGGAACCCCTCCCCTGCGGCAGGATAGCATGTGGAGGGGCAGTCCACGACCCAACGGCATCTACGTGAGGTGGTTGAATACCCCCGGTGGCTACATAGACTCCTCCCCCACCCTCGTAGCTCCCGTTCATTGGAACGCCCACAATTGGAGAAAGGTTAGCGGTGAGGTGAGAGCACCTACAGGAGCAGCCTATATGCAGGTCTTTGTGGTGGGGCGTTTAGTGAACGAGTACCTGTGGGCAGACGATCTCTGCGTGGTGGCCAGTCCCGAGGAGGAAGAGGCCATAACCGGAACGGTCACTCAGGAGGAAGATACTCTGATCCAGACCGCAACCACCGTGTCTGGACTTGCCATAACCGTAACCTACAGGGCGCTATTTGACCACATAGAGATCCATCTGGACATTCAAGACAGCTCCAACACCGAGCGGGCCTTCGAGGTGGCGTGGGGACTTCCCTTGAACCTGACATCCTCTTCCGTAACTTGGAGGTGGTGGGACGATGCCCATAACAACAGAACAATAGTCTCCTCCGACCCCGCTCCACCTCCAGAATATCCATTTCCGCCCGCCCTCTCGTGGACCTACGAACACGTGGTGAGTGGGGTATGGGACGGTTGGCTACCCGTATCTTTCTATCCATACTCCGTAGTAGAGAACGGCGATACTGGGCTGGCCATGGCCGTATCCCTGGATTCACCCCGCTTGGCGAAGCTCTGCTACGACCAGCTCAAAGGGAGGTACGAGGCACGGGGGTATCTTGGAATATCTCCGGAAGCAGTGAAACTACAAAACCACGCCGATCTAACCCTTGAGCTGTTCAAGACAGACCCCTCGTGGGGCTTTCGCTCTGCCATGAGCATTTTTGCCCAGATACATCCATCTTGGTTCAACACGACCCGTGCCGGTTACTACTACAACGGCTACGAAAGGGGAGACTACGGATCACCCGAAAGTGCCCAAGAAGTGCTTGATTACGATGCCGAGGCTGTCTCCTCAGCCGAGTACATCGTCGCAGACGCCCCTGTGAACGTAGCGCCCTCGTCGGCACCCATACCCGACTACGCCCAGGCTATCGCCGCAACGTCCGCCACGGGAGCCCCTGAAGAGAGCGCCATCACCCGCAGCGTGGCCTATAGCCCTAACGGAGATTGGGAGATGAAACACGTGGGGGTGTTCGAGTGGGCAAGCGGAGCGTGGCAGGTGGTGTGGTACACCAGCGTTGACCCCGACATCGAGGGAGGCTGGGGAGAGTTCCTCTGGAATCACTCCATATCCCCAGCCATTGAAGAGACCGAGAAGATAGGAGCCTTTCTGGATGGCGTACTCATGGACAACTTCCTAACAGCCCCTGGAATAGACCTTCGGCCTGAGCACATCGCCGTGACGGACACGCCCTTGGCATACGACATAACCACCTACAGACCAGGCGTCCACAACGCGGCCAACCAGGCGGAGTTCTTCTCGTGGTTAAGGAAAAAGCTCGCCGAGACAGGCCGAGACGACATCGGCATAGCCGTCAACTTCTGGGGAGTCTCTACTCCCAACGGCGTAGTGTCGTGGATAGACGTCTTCGGAGGCGAGGGGGAGAGCAAGAGTAGCCCCGCTGTTAACTGGAACACCCGCATCCTGGACTACCGCCGTGCCATGGCCTACCACAAGCCCATGACCTTTAGTAACGGAGACAAGAATCTATCCATCGCCTCCGTTCAAGAGTTTCTGGACATGGCCCTCTTCTACGGCGTATTCCCCAAGAGGAAAGAGGAAGCCACGGGTTGGGCAGAAGGTTCTGATGAGTTGGTTCAGGAAGCCATCAACACCCTTCACCGATACGGTTACAATGGATGGGAACCGGTAACCTTCGCAACGACCTCCAACGACAACCTGTGGGTAGAGCGGTACGGAACGGTGGAGTTTCCCTGCGACGAGGTCTTCTTCACCCTCCACAACGTGGGTTCTTCCACTGTGTCTTCCAC